>JAFTCS010000051.1 GCA_017454565.1 Clostridia bacterium | reverse complement strand
TTCACCGGGAAACGGGACTCCACAAAGGGCATAACGGTATTAACTACGAAACCGTCAAACACTTCTCCTGAGGGCGGCGCCATTTTCAGCATTTCACCTGGGATCTGAAGCTTGCCTATTGTAGCGGGAGTCAGCTCGCTTGCTCTCTGGGCAGGCCCGAGATCGTTGTGAATACCTACGATGATAGCGCCTCGGCCGTATTTTTTTCTTTCCTCCTGCACAGCCTTGTGGGTGTTCCAGCAGCCCAGCTCGTGAGGAAGTCTCTCAAAAGCAGTCTGACCATCGGTCATGTAAACAACGGGGAAAGTCTCGCCCTCATCATGTGCCGGAACGAATATCCTCACCATTCTGTCATCCAGGCCAGGATAAGGCAGCTTAACGGTTATTGTCATATCTGGTACCATTATTTTTCCTCCTTATTATAAATTGTATAATACTGACTTCCAAACCTCACGCAAAAACTGAGTATAACTTTTAACAAATTTTACAATGTATTATGAAAAAATGCAAACAATTATAAGAAAGATTTTTCAACTATACTTTAACAAAATCAACTTATGTTTTACATAAGCGGCTTTGTCCGGCTGAAAGCGCAAAGGAAGTCTTTTAAACCGTCCTTTGCAATTTCGTCTGCAAAACACAAAAGCGGAATTATAGAGCTTTCGTGCCGGAAAGTATACACGTTTATGTTCCCGTTTTCTGTGGCTACTATGTCACGCTCGGCCAGACGGTGCCGACAGAGAGTATCCATGCACTTATCCACTTCGTCGTTATCAAGACCGGTACTCTTGCTGATAAGCGACGTTGCTATAGGGGTGTTCAGACGTGAAAACATGTAAAAAATGATTTTCAGCAACTTTTTGTCGCTGAGCAGCTGGAAAACCTTCCTCAGCTCCTCAATGTCAGAAAGCTGATCCTTGATACTGCCCTTTGGCTCAAGCATAAGGAAAAAGTGGTGCAGGTCAGGAGACAGCCTTGCAGTGGAAATGCCTGAATCCCGTACCATTTTGGATGAATAGTCGGTCTTATCGTGGACGATCTCATCAGAGTCTATATAAATACTCAAAAAATCGTCCATCATTGCCTTGTCCTGTATAAGCCCCAGCTCTATAGCCCAGCAGATCTTGAAAGCCAGCCTGTAGGCCTCCTCCTCGGGTGCATTGCATATTTGCCTTGCAATGGTGCTCGTCAGACTCTGCTCCTCTCTGCCGTAGAGAGCGTCTATACTCACGCTCAGAGCGTCCGAAAGCGCCGGAAGAAGCTCCGCATCCGGTGTGCCGCCGCGCTCCCACTTGGATACAGCCTGTGTAGTCACGCCGATGATATTTCCGAGCTGCTCCTGAGTTATACCTTTAGCAGTCCGGTATTTTTTGATCTGCTGACCTATTACGCTCATACTCAACCCTCCGTTGAAATCCGGAATAAATTCGTTTTTATATCCGGGATATCAATACAGCACTTGTTTTAGAGCAAAACGCTCCGGGCAGGGCATTATTTTTCATTTATAGGAATATTATAGCATGTTTGCTTAATTTGGTTAATACGCATTTTAGATATAATTTTTCACTTCGATTTGTATAAATCCAACACAACTGAACTATTGTATTATTTTTTCTCGTATTCTGAATCACTCCATCAACCTATGGAAATGCTTTTCACAGGCTTTTTCAAGAGCTTTCACGATTATTTTCAGGGTTTTGATCCTTGCATATTTCTTGTCGTTTGACTCTATTATATACCAAGGGGCATTCTTAGTGCTGGTCTTGCTGAGCATCTCGTCAACAGCTACCTCATACTCGTCCCATTTTTCGCGGTTTCGCCAGTCCTCATCAGTGATCTTCCACTGCTTTTCAGGGGTATTTTCCCTTAGCGTGAAGCGCTCCAACTGGATGTCCTGATCAATATGTATCCAGAATTTCAGCAGCACTGCTTCCCACTCTGTTAGCATACGTTCAAATTCGTTTATTTCGTGATATGCCCTGCGCCACTCATTTTCAGAGCAGAAGCCCTCAAGACGCTCCACCATTACACGGCCGTACCACGTCCTGTCAAAAATACATATATGTCCTGTTTTTGGCAGCCTTGTCCAGAAACGCCACAAATACTGACGGCTCAATTCATGGGGCAGCGGTGATGCGATCGGGTGCACGTCGAAACCGCGGGGGTCAAGCGCGTATGTCAGTCTGCGGATATTGCCGCCCTTGCCTGCTGCGTCCCAGCCCTCATAGCAGAGTATGACCGGAATCTTCTTGCGGTAAATAATATTGTGAAGCTCGCTAATCCTTGTCTGGAGCTTTTTCAGTTCTTTCTTGTATTCTTCGTCATCAATTGACGGGGACAGATCCACTTCGGCAAGCTTTGGCATCTCACGGAGCGGAAAGTCTTCCTCTGAAGTCACGCCCTCGTACCTGCCCTCCTGCACAGCGCGGTCTACCCGCTGTGTGATGAGCCGGAGAGCGTCCCTTGTTGCCGTCTTATGGCGGCTTCCGTCAAGAATATGCCAGCCTGCTATGTCGCCTGTCTTATCCATAAATTCATCATAGGCCTCCATGAAGCGCTTGTATTCCTTGTGCTGCCACAGATCCTCTTTGTCAACACGCCATTCGGTAGCAGGATCCTCTACAAGCTGGAACAGTCTTTCATACTGTACCTGTTTTCCGATGTGCAGGAAAATTTTCAGAATAACATATCCGCTGTCCCGCAGCTGACGTTCAAACTCATTGACCTGTCTTATTCTGTGACGGTATTCGTCCTTTGTTATCTCGTGCCTTAGATATTTGCGTACGGCTGCCTCCATCCAACCGGAATCAAGGAAAGTCACCTTGCCGTTTACCGGTATTGCCTTTACATACTGATACAGATACGGGAACCTCTCCTCTGCTTCGGGCAGCACCTTCGGGGACTCTACATGATAGAATCGCGGGTCAAGCTCACTGATAAGCTCCTTTATGAGAGTTCCCTTGCCTGAAGCCGACCAGCCTTCTATGAGCACCACCATAGGCAGCTTTTCTTTCATAAGCAGCTGCTGCTGCGAAAGGAGCTTTGCCTGAAGTTCCTTGATCTCCGCACTGAGAACGGTTTTGTTCTCAAGCTTTTTGGTTTCAAAATCTTTAAGCATATTCTGACCCTCCTTGATTATTTTTTGGCTAAGGTATTCCGTCTGTAATTATTTTAGCATATTATTCCATGTTTTTCCATAGTTATTTTCTACTTATTGTATATTATTTGATAAATTTGTCAAAAGAACGGATACCCCCGACAATGACCGGAAATATCCGTTTTGTTTTAATTTCCGAAAGGCTCTTCGGGATTTTTTATCAGCTTTATAATATCACGGTTAATGCGGGCTGTCTCGATCGTCAGAAAGCCAAGAGTACCGTAAGTATGAAAAGCTCCGTCCATTTCGATCGTCCTGACAGGCACACCGGCATCCTCAAGTTCACTGTCAAGCCAAACAGAATCCGCATAAAGGCTCTCGTGCAGTTCGCAGGTAATAAACGTCGGCGGAAATCCATGGTAATCTCCGAAATACGGAGATATCTCCACATTCTTCGGGTCAGCATCTCCGACGTATAGCCTGTCAACACTTTCTCTGGTACCTTTCTTTATAATAAAATCGTCGTTGATATCATCATTTATGCTCCTGTCGATCTCACCGCTCAGGTCGATCACCGGCGAGTGGAGTATAAGACAGTCAGGAAGTTTCTCTCCCATTTCTTTCAATCGCATGGTAAGCGACACACAGAGTCCCGCACCTGCGCTGTCACCTGCTAAGGTTATCCGTTTGTCAGGACGCTGTTCCCTTATGGCCTTATATACCTTGAAAC
>JAFTCS010000050.1 GCA_017454565.1 Clostridia bacterium | reverse complement strand
CGGATCTCTACAAAAAGCCGGCCTTTTTTGCTGGTGCCGGTTGTACAGGATACCTCGATCTTTCCCTTGCCGCGCATGGATATCCTGTCGCCCGGTTTTATCTCAAAGGACGGGTCTTCGCGCGGCAGCCAGTTGACATTGACAAGACCTTTTTTTATATACTCCGCAGCCTTTGCTCTCGACATACCAAAGGCTTCCGCACTGACAGAATCAAGACGCATGGAGCTTATGTTTATAGTCAAGGTCTGATATTTGGGTTCATACAGTTCGGCGGTGTCTGAACGCTTCAACTGTACGCTGTATCTGCCGATCTTTTTGAGCTCAAGCTCCACAAAATCCGCTACAGAAGTGTGGCAGAAAAACTGCGGTCTGCTGCCGCAGGGCAGGATATCACCGATCATCTCGCGCCTGATGCCCAATCCCATGAGCGCGCCGAGTACATCTCTGTGTGAGATGTCAGCCTCTTTCATGCTTGCTTCGGCAGTGAACAGAACAATGGGCGCGCCGTTATCTGTGGAATATTCGTTGGTGCATATCCTGCACAGCCTGCGTTCTGCATCCTCGAAGCCGCCTGTAAATTCAATGTATCCGTAAAACTCGCTTACACTGCTGACGAGAGCCTGCTGTGCCGGGTCAAGAAATACGGAGTAAACCACCTCAAAATGCTTTCCGGAAAGATTTATAAGGTCGTTTATCTTTCGCAGCAGCAGCCTGCTGTCCTTGTCCGATGTGTATTTTTCAGTAAAGTCCATATCACCACTCCTGGCCTGTGCCTGCAATATCGTCAAGATAGGCAAGCAGGAACCGTTCTGCGAGACTTCCGGGGCGAATTTCTGCCTTTGCCTGCTCAAAGGTGAACCACTGAGCCTTATCGACCTCCTTGCTGTTCAGCCCGTCAAGGGAATCACTGTCAGCTATGCAGGTAAAGTTGAGCATCAGAGTATTGGAGCGTTCAAAGAATTCACTTCTGTTGAAGTGGAGCTTCACCGCATTCAGACCGATCTCCTCTTTAAGCTCGCGGGCAACTGCGGTTTCGGCATTTTCTGTACGGTTGATATATCCGGCCACCAGGATGTTGCTTTCCCTGCCGTACTGCTGTATGAGCAGAATGTGTTTCTTTTGCGGGTCAAGCACGATAATACTTACCGCTGTGGAATATATCGGAAAGCGGAAGCATCTGCAGGTTTTGCAATAGAGCACCATGCCCTCGTTTTCAAGTTCGCGGGGCACAAGCTCTGTACCGCATTCATAGCAATAGTTCATCATAATTACCTCTGATATCAGAAAGGACACGGCAGCCCAGTTTCAGGTCACCGTGTCCTGTTCTTGTTACTTTTATGGTTTGCGCAAGTCCGTTACAAAGTGATGTAACCGAAATGCTTATGCTTCTGCAATTACCTCTACCTCGCAGAGAACATTCTTCGGGAGAGTCTTTACAGCTACGCATGAACGTGCGGGCTTGCTTGTGAAATACTTGCCGTAGATAGCGTTGAAAGCACCGAAGTCATTCATATCTGCCAGGAAGCAGACTGTCTTTACAGCCTTCTCGATTGAAGTGCCTGCTGCTTCAAGAAGATTTTTCAGGTTCTTCATTACCTGCTCGGTCTGACCCTCGATTGTGTCAGCCTCAACAGCGCCTGTTTCGGGATTGATAGCGATCTGACCGGATGTGAAAACCAGTCCGTTTACCTTGATAGCCTGTGAATAGGGGCCTATTGCATCGGGTGCGTTTTTTGTGTAGATTACTTCTGCCATTGCGGATACTTCCTTTCTGTTTATAAAATTATCAGTTTACGGTCATGTAGCCGTTTCTTGCAAGCTCGTCCTTTATCTTCTGGATGTGCTCGAAGTTGCGTGTTTCCAGTGACAGTCTCAGGTAGCAGGAGTTGATGTCGGTGTTGAGGTCGGCTCTGTCATGGCTGACGGCAACAACATTCGCTCCGAGTGAAGAAATGATTCTGGAAACGGTCTGCAGCTCACCGGGCTTGTCGGTGAGAGCAATGGTGAATTCAGCAAGTCTGCCGGTCTTTTGCAGACCTCTGTCGATAACTCTTGAAAGTATGGTAACGTCTATATTACCGCCGGAAACAAGGCAGCATACCTTCTTGCCCTTGATGGGGAACTTGTCAAACAGTGCAGCAGCCACAGAAACAGCTCCGGCGCCCTCAGAGATGAGCTTCTGCTTCTCAATGAGTGAGAGTATAGCCGTAGCCAGCTCGTCGTCGGTTACTGTCATTATCTCGTCCACATACTTGCGGCAGAGGTCGAAGGTCAGCTCGCCGGGAGTCTTGACTGCGATACCGTCGGCAAATGTGTTGACCTTATCAAGAGTCTCTATCTTCTCGTGAGCCATTGAAAGGTACATAGAGGGTGCTCCGGCAGACTGAACGCCGTATACCTTTACGTTGGGATTGAGCGACTTGATGGCAAAGCCTACACCGCTGATAAGTCCGCCGCCGCCGATGGGCACGATCACAGCGTCCACATCGGGAAGCTGCTGCAGTATCTCCAGACCAATGGTGCCCTGACCCGCGATAACAAGCTCGTCATCAAAAGGATGGATAAAGGTAGCGCCGGTCTCCTTCTGCAGTTCAACAGCCTTATCGTGAGCGTCGTCGTAGGTGCCCTCTACCAGACATACCTCTGCGCCGTAGCTCTTTGTTGCCTCTACTTTAGAGATCGGGGCGCCGTCGGGCATACATATCAGTGACTTGATGCCGTATTTCTGAGCGGCTCTTGCCACACCCTGAGCATGGTTGCCGGCAGAGCAGGCGATAACACCCTTTGCCCTGTCCTCATCGGAAAGCTGAGAGATCTTGTAGTAAGCGCCCCTTGCCTTGAAAGCGCCTGTTACCTGCAGATTCTCTGTTTTCAGATAGAGGTGACAGTCATCGGAAAGATTTGTGGCATTGATCATATCGGTGGGTCTTATAACTTCCTTGAGTACATAGGAGGCATGATAGACCTTATCAAGTGTAAGCATTTAAAATATCCCCTTTTTCTTTAGACTCCAATTTTTTACACTTAAAAATTTAAATAACGTACTTATATAAAATACCGCTTTTTGCGCAAAAAGTCAATATTTTATAATGAATTCCAAAGGAAAAAGAGAGTTTTCCTGAATTGCTCGGGAATGCCCAGAAGCTTGATCATAAACAGAATGCTTCCATGAGTACGGGTGTGAAATTTCCCGTCTGCAAGAAAAAACGAAAAATGAATTATTCGGTATTTCCTTACGAAAAATTAAAAAAAATACTTTATATTTTTATCGTTTTAGTGTATAATAGTTTCAGATGTATGTGAGAGGTCATATTCTCCATACAGCCGAAAATAATTTTTTGGAGTGTGATTACAATGGCATTAGTAAACGCAGCAGAAATGCTCAAAAAGGCAAAGGCAGGTCACTATGCAGTAGGTCAGTTCAACATCAACAATCTTGAGTGGACAAAGGCTATCCTTCTCACAGCTCAGGAGCTTAATTCTCCCGTTATCCTTGGTGTATCCGAGGGCGCAGGCAAATATATGACAGGCTTCGGTACAGTTGCAGCTATGGTAAAGGCAATGGATGAGTCTCTCGGCATCACAGTTCCCGTTGCTCTCCACCTTGACCACGGTACATACGAGGGCTGCTACAAGTGCATCAAGGCAGGCTTTACATCCATCATGTTCGACGGCTCACACTATCCCTTTGAGGAGAATCTTGCTAAGTCTCAGGAGCTTGTTAATGTTGCTCACCAGCTCGGTCTTTCCATCGAGTGCGAGGTCGGCTCCATCGGCGGCGAAGAGGACGGCGTTGTAGGCATGGGCGAGTGCGCTGACCCCGACGAGTGCAAGACTATTGCTGACCTTGGCGTTGATATGCTGGCTGCCGGTATCGGCAACATTCACGGCAAGTATCCCGAAAACTGGAAGGGTCTTTCTTTCGAGACTCTTGATGCTATCCAGGCTAAGACAGGCGAGATGCCTCTCGTTCTTCACGGCGGCACAGGTATCCCCGCTGACATGATCCAGAAGGCTATTTCTCTCGGCGTTTCAAAGATCAACGTTAACACCGAGTGCCAGCTTTCCTTCCAGGAGGCTACAAGAAAGTACATCGAAGCAGGCAAGGATCTCCAGGGCAAGGGCTTCGATCCCAGAAAGCTTCTCGCTCCCGGCTTTGAGGCTATAAAGGCTACAGTTAAGGAGAAGATGGAGCTCTTCGGTTCAGTAGGCAAGGCTTAATCTGAATATTTTAGTAAAGATCTGATTTTCCGGCGCACTGTCTCATGGCAGTGCGCTTTTTGTGCGCAAAAAAACGGTTCTGCATTATCGGTGATCTCCGATAGGCAGAACCGTTATTATTATGATTCCTCTTCTTTTTTGTCATCCACCACTAATGTGGCTGAACCGTATGCTTTAAGCGGCTTTCCGTTTTCGTCGCGTTCAAGGGAATAGCGGACATGGAAAGGTATACGCCCCACAGTAAGCGGGATAATGCCGTCAAGATTATCGACCTCACCTGATTCAAGCTTATTCATCCATGTGCGGTACATCTCGGCATAGTCCGGCGGGAACAAACCGTTTTCTATAAGCGGTTCGGGATAATCATGCACTACCGGCGGAACATTAAGGTCGCGCATGCAGCGGAAGCATGGACGCATGTCTTTTGTACCGATATCCACTTCCCAGGCGTAGACGTTGGCCTGTTCGCTGGCAAAGCGGAAACGGCGCTCACTTTCATACAGATCGTGAAAACGTGTTTTTTCGGCAGTAATGTTCTGCACCATGGCGTAGAACAGGTATTGATTATCGGTCTTTCCGATAACGCGGATAAAGCTGCGCACACATATACGGTCCTCTCCGCAGGTCTTTGAGCAGACTGTGCGCCATGTCTCGCAGGTCTCTTCATCATTTGAAGCGATCGCACGGTCAAGGGTGTCGAAATAGATACGGCGGTTGTGTTCGTCCATACCCTGCAGCGGGTCGGAGTCGATTATATCCTGTTCAAGCATATTCATGCCGATCTCACGGACATACTTCTTGTTTACCCTCAGGATCTCCGCTCTGCCGTTCTGATAGGAAAATATTACCGCGCCGCCGACAAAGTTGTTGAAAATAAGTGTTTCCATTGAAGACGGGTCCCAGAACTTGCCGGCGTCCATTGTTTTTATAAGGTCAAGGGCAGGTGTCATGGGTTCATGTTCAAGCTGCTGCAGCTTTTTCATGAACTCTTCCTCAACTACGGGTTTGGAATACAGATAACCCTGTATGTATTTGCAGCCGATGCTCTTCATATAGTCGGCCTGCTCCATCGTTTCCACGCCCTCTGCAATTACAGGAGTGCCAAGCCATTTGGCCATCTGTACTATGGCGCTGATAATAGTGCCGCCTCGTCCGCCGATATTGCCGCTGAGAAAGCGCATATCAAGCTTTATAACGTCCACCGCAAGATCTTTCAGCACGTTCAGGGATGAATATCCGCTGCCGAAATCATCCATTTCCACTATGTAGCCGTACTCATGCAGCTGTTTCAGTACGCCTGAGACCAGCTCCATACCTCCTATGGCAGAGGTCTCTGTCACTTCAACATGCAGGTATTTCACCGGAATATCATACTGTACCCTGAGCTTTTCGATCTCTTCGACATAGTTTTTACGGTATATATCATATCTTGACATATTCACAGAGATCGGTACTGTCGAAATACCGGAGTCAAGACACTTGCGCTGGAACTTGCAGACATTTTCAAAAACCGCAAGGTCTGCGCGGTAGATAAGATCATTCTTTTCCAGTACGGGAATAAAGTCCGATGGGTACTGCATGCCGTTTTCGGGATGTGACCAGCGCATCAGGGCCTCGGCACCGACCATGCGTCCTGTGGAGTGATTTATTTTTGGCTGATAGGTTATAAAAATGTGCCCCAGACGGATGGCGTCATCGAAGTTGGCAAGAAGCTCTTGTTCAGTCATTGTTCTCCTCATAAGCTCTACCCTTCTTTTCCTTTCTTTATCATAGCTGTTTTCAAATATCTGTGCAAAATGCCAATTTATTCCATATAAACAGGCAATTTTCTACAAATAACCGCATTATGATTATACTAAATAAGGCCATGATAGTCAATATTTTTTGTATAAAATGCAATTTTTTCTCAAAATGGTATTTTTCTCACCTTATTAAAATGTAAAATGTATGCAAAAAGGCTGCACCAAAGCGGTACAGCCTTTAAAATCTTATATTCAGCTAACAGTAAGATGACGTAATTTCTCAGCTTTCGGTTTTGATAATGCCTATGCCGAGGTCGGTGAGCTGCTGCGGGTCAACGTCTGCGGGAGCGTTGGTCATCGGCTCGCTTGCGTTCTGAACCTTCGGGAAGAGTACAACATCACGCAGGGTAGGCGCGCCGAGCATCTGCATCACAAGGCGGTCAAGACCGATACCCATGCCGCCGTGAGGCGGTGCGCCGAACTTGAAGGCGTCCATCAGGAAGCCGAACTTCCTGTAGGCTTCTTCATCGGAAAGGCCGAGCATTGAAAACATTTTCTTCTGCAGCTCGGGATTGGTTATACGTATAGAGCCGGACGAAAGCTCGGTACCGTTGAGGACCATATCATAAGCCTTTGCATATACCTGTCCCTTGTCGCCGTCAAGCTTGTCAAGGCAGTCGTCTGTGGGTGAGGTAAAGGGATGGTGCATGGCTATCCACTCGCCGCTTTCCTTGTCAAACTCGAAGAACGGGAATTTGACCACCCAGAGGAAATTATAGCCGGGCCTGATGAGATCAAGCTTCTTTGCACATTCAACACGTACAGAGCCAAGTGTTGAAAGAACAAGACCTGTATCGGCATCAGCGACCACCAGTACAACGTCGCCTTTTTCTGCCCCTGTCTTTGCAATGATGGCGTTCATTTCATCCTGAGACATGAACTTTGCAAAGCTGGAGGAAATACCGTCGTCGGTCATGCGTATCCATGCAAGACCCTTTGCTCCGAGACCCTTTACGAACTCGGTCAGCTTGTCGATTTCCTTGCGTGTGTAGGTCTTTGCGGCATTTTTTGCGGTCACTGCACGGACAGAGCCGCCGCCAGCAAGTGCGTTCTTGAATACGGCAAATTCGGATGAAGCTACCTCTGCGCTGAGGTCAACGATCTCCATGTCGAAGCGGGTATCGGGTTTGTCCGAACCGTAGCGCTCCATGACCTCGTTGTAGGTGTAGCGGGGGAAAGGTGTGGGAATGTCTATGTCCATAACGTCCTTGAAAAGACGCTTGATGTATCTTTCACCAAGATCAAGGATGTCCTCCATATCTACAAAAGAAAGCTCCAGGTCGATCTGCGTGAACTCCGGCTGTCTGTCGGCGCGCAGATCCTCGTCACGGAAGCAGCGGGCTATCTGCATATACCTGTCAAAGCCTGCTACCATGCAAAGCTGCTTGTACATCTGAGGAGACTAGGGCAGCGCATAGAAGGAACCCTTGTGTATTCTTGACGGAACAAGAAAGTCGCGGGCACCCTCGGGTGTGGACTTGATGAGCATGGGGGTCTCAAGCTCGATGAAGCCGTTCTCGTCAAAGAAGTCGCGGGTTACTTTTGCCACCTTGTGGCGGAAGATCATATTCTTCTGCAGCTCGGGACGTCTGAGGTCAAGATAGCGGTACTTCAGTCTGGTAAGCTCCGCCGTCGGGCAGTTGTCGATGATCTCAAAGGGTGTGGTCTCACTTTCTGAGAGGATACGAAGCTCCTTTACCTCGATCTCGATGTCACCTGTGGGAATATCCTTGTTTTTTGAGCTGCGCTCTCTGACGATTCCCCGGGCACCCAGGACGAACTCGGAACGGACTGAGGCTGCCTTTTCAAATACTGCCCTGTCGGTCTGATCGTCAAAAGCAAGCTGCACGATACCTGTCCTGTCGCGCAGGTCGATAAAGATGAGCTGTCCTAAGTCTCTCTGGCGCTGAGTCCAGCCGCAGACCACGACCTCCTGACCAATGTGTGCGGGATTGAGCGTACCGCAGTAGTCAGTGCGCTTCATTCCTGTCAAAAATTCTGCCAATGTCATTACTTCCTTTTTCTTATATTTTTATCCGTTATGGGATCAGCCTTTCATGCTGTTGAGCTGCTCAAGCAGAGAAGAGTTGCTTTCCTCGACATAAGCTGCGAAGAAAGCGTTGAAAAAGCCTTCATCCAGCGGCACGACAGTTTCCTTGCCGCCGTTCATGTTGCGCAGCTTCGCACAGTTTTCTTCCAGCTCACTGTCGCCGATGACCATTGAGAAGCGGGCTTTTATCTTGTCGGCGTACTTCATCTGGGCTTTTACGCTCCTGCCGACGATATCGCCTTCGGCAATGAGTGAAGCATTGCGAACGCCCTCTATAATATTGAATGCCTTGAGCTTTGCCTTCTCACCGATGCCCAGCACATAAAGGTCGCACACAGGCGGTTCGGGGATCTCGATCTTCTGCTCCCTGAGCAGGAGAAGAAGTCTTTCCATACCCATTCCGAAGCCCAGTGAGGGAGTGTGCTGTCCTCCAAGCTCTTCTATAAGGCCGTCATATCTTCCTCCGCCGCATATCGTGCCGATATCCTTTGCGACAAACTCAAAAACGGTTCTGGTGTAATAGTCAAGACCTCTTACTATGGCAGGGTTTACTCTGTATCTCAGCTTTGCGGCGTCAAGACAGCTCTTGACCTCTTCAAAGTGGGTGCTGCAGTCCTCGCACAGGAAGTCGAGCACTTTGGGAGCATCCTTGGCGATCTGCGAGCAGATAGGACTCTTGCAGTCAAGTATTCTCATGGGATTGCGCTCAAGACGTGAACGGCAGGTGTCGCACAGTTCTACTCTGTGCCTGCCGAAATATTCTTTAAGAGCGGCAGTATATTTCGGGCGGCAGTTGGGGCAGCCTATGGAGTTAAGCTCCAGCTGTATGTTCTGCACACCCAGTCTGTCAAAGATGGAATTTGCAGCGCATATAACCTCTGCGTCCGCAAAGGCTGAGGCAGCGCCGTATACCTCCATGCCGAACTGATGGAACTCTCTCTGTCTGCCGTAATTTTTCTTTTCATAACGGTAGCATGCGGTCAGATAATATGCTTTTATGGGGTATCCGTCGTTGTAGATGCCGTGTTCAAGCATAGCCCTTGCAGCGCCGGCTGTGCCCTCGGGTTTAAGAGAAATGTTGTCTCCGCCCTTAGTGGTAAAGGTGTACATTTCCTTTTGAACTATATCTGTCGTATCGCCCACCGAGCGGTCAAAAAGCTCAGTGTGCTCAAACACAGGGGTCCTTATTTCCTTGAAGCCGTAGGACTGTGCCTGCTTGCGCATGATATCCTCAATGAACTGCCATTTGTAGCTGTCCGCAGGCAGAATGTCCTCTGCTCCGTATACTCTGTTTGTAATAAGCTTCATTTTTTTCGCTTCCCTTCAAGCTTTCGGTTTATTCTTTCTCATTATACAATAATTGTTTGGTTTTATCAACTGTCTTTATAGCGGGAATTGTCTTTAGGACAAAAAAGATTATGTTTTTTATAGCGATCCAAAATAATAATAGCAAAACTGCATAGGGTGGAGTGTGGAGTTATCCGGTGAAGCCCCGCGCCCTTGCCCTGCAAGGCGGAGTGACTCCGATGTCGAGTTGGTTTTGGAAAGAAATTAACATTTGGAACGAGCTGACTTTCAAAAACTATATCGGGAGCGGCAGCTTGCCGCTGAAAAGGCTGGCGAAACTTTATTGTTTTTATCAAATGGTATAAAATCCCCCGCCGAACGGGATATGGTACGGCGGGGGAAACGGGTCTTATCAGAGTGTAACAGGCTTGCTGCCCCAGATGGTCTCTGCGTAGTCACGGATAGAGCGGTCGGATGCAAAGCGTCCTGCCTTTGCAATGTTGACCAGTGACATGCGGTTCCATGTCTGGGTGTCAAGATAGAGCTTTGAAGCCTTCTGCTGGATGGTAGAATAGTCAGCAAAGTCTGCAAGCACCATGTACGGGTCTTTCGTGGAGAGTGACATGAATATGTCCTCGAAATGAGGTCCGAACTCTGAACGAATGCCGTCAACGGCAGCCCTGATGATATGGTTGTTGTTGTAGGGTACCGACGGGTAGTAGCCCTGACGGAGAAGCTGGTTGACTTCGGGCGTGGTCATGCCGAAGATAAGTGCGTTGTCGTCGCCTACGGCATTGTGTATCTCTACGTTTGCGCCGTCGAGAGTGCCAAGTGTGATGGCGCCGTTTATCATAAACTTCATGTTGCTTGTACCGGAAGCCTCTGTGCCGGCAAGAGAGATCTGCTCGCTGATCTCGGCGGCAGGAATGAGCTTCTCGGCAACGGATACGCGGTAGTCCTCAAGATATACGACCTTCAGCTTCTTGTTTACGCGGGGGTCGTTGTTGATCTTGTTGGCAAGCTCAACTATGAACTGAATGATCTGCTTTGCAAAATAGTATCCGGGAGCAGCTTTTGCGCCGAAGATGTATGTCTTAGGAACATAGTCGGCGTCGGGGTTGTCGCGCAGCCACTGGTAGGTGCTGAATATGTGCAGGGCATTCATAAGCTGACGCTTGTACTCATGCAGACGCTTTACCTGTACGTCGAAAATGGAATCAGGGTCAACGATAATTCCGTTGTGATCCTTGATGTACTTTACCATGCGCTCCTTGTTCTGCTTTTTGATAGCGCCAAGCTTTTCAAGTACGGCGGCATCGTTCTTGTACGACATGAGACCCTCAAGAGCGTTGGCGTCTTTAATGAACTGGTCGCCGATAAGGTCTGTTATAAGAGCGGCAAGTCCCGGGTTTGACTGGTTGAGCCAGCGTCTGTGGGCAATGCCGTTGGTCACGTTCTTGAATTTCTCGGGTGTTACCGAATAGAAATCGCTGAATACGGTGTCCTTGAGTATCTCGCTGTGGAGCATGGACACGCCGTTTACAGAGTGGCTTGCGATAACCGCAAGGTTAGCCATTCTGACTATACCGTCATTGATAACAGCCATCTTGCCGATCTTCCATCCGTCAACGCCCATTTTCTGCATCTTCTCGCAGAAACGTCTGTTGATCTCTTCAACGATCTGATAGATACGGGGCAGCTTTCTGGAGAACATATCTACCTGCCAGCATTCAAGAGCTTCGCTCATAACGGTGTGGTTGGTGTATGCTATGGTGCGTGTTACAATGTCCCAGGTCTTGTCCCAGTCATAGCCGCACTCATCAAGCATGATCCTCATAAGCTCCGGAACGGCAAGAACAGGGTGAGTATCGTTCAGGTGGATAGAAACAACATCCGGCAGGTTGTCCAGAGTATTGTGATTTCTCAGGTGACGCCTGATGATATCCTGTACCGTAGCGGAAACCAGGAAATACTGCTGGCTGAGACGCAGGCTCTTGCCCTCGGAATGGTTGTCCTCAGGATAAAGCACCCTTGTAATGCTCTCCGCAAGTGCCTTCTGCTCCATAGCTCTTACATAGTCGCCGGAGTTAAAGAGTTTCATGTCGAAATTGTCTGATGACGAAGCCCAGAGTCTGAGTCTGTTGATGCCCTCGCCGCCGTAGCCGGGAACAAGCATGTCATAGGGAGTAGCGATTACCTTTGTGGGGTTCTCTAACTCGATGGAGTGGTGGTCGCCGTCCCAGGACTCCTTGATGTGTCCGTCAAAATAAACAGGGATGGCCTTTTCAGGATGCGGCTGGAGCCACACCGAACCGCCGGGCAGCCAGAAATCAGGAAGCTCTGTCTGCCAGCCCTCGACCAGCTTCTGTCTGAAAATGCCGAACTCATAGCGCAGAGAATAGCCCATAGCGGAATATTTCTGTGTTGCGAGTCCGTCAAGGAAGCAGGCAGCCAGACGGCCCAGACCGCCGTTGCCCAGACCGGCATCAGGCTCGCATTCGTATATGTTTTCGATCTTTATATCAAGGCTTTTGAGAGCCTTGGCCATGGTCTCTTCAAGACCGAGGTTGTAAAGATCGTTCTTGAGTGAACGACCCATGAGGAATTCCATGCAGAGATAGTAAACCGTTTTTGAATTTTCCTTGATCGAAGCGGCAGCAAATTTCTTATGCTGTGTACGCATGATGTCTCTGAGCACCAGAGCGACAGCCTTGTAGTAATGTTCATCCGTAGCGTCGGCGGGAGATACGCCGAAATTGTGAGAAAGCTTTGCTATTATAAGCTCTCTTGCTTCGCTCGGAGTCATTTTTGACTTTGACATAAAAATACCCCTTTCCTTTTGTAGGCGAAAATGAAATCTTTGCAGCAGGCCATGCTTTTCCGTGTCGGCAGACCCTTATTGTTTTGAAAGAAATCAAAGACTATTATACACTATAGCTTTTGAAATTTCAACCAAAAAATAGAATAAACCGGATAATTAATCGTGTATTTCAGACTTTTTTCATGTTTATGCACATGATTTTCACAGAAAAACGGTCGGATACTTCCGCATTGTAACAATTTCTTCCTGTAATATGCCAAAAAATACTTCCATATTTCAATATAATAGTGTATAATATAATAAGATATCTATTTCATCGGAAAACAACAGGAGATTATCTGTTTCAGACAGGAACCGTTAAAATAAAGTGAT
>JAFTCS010000049.1 GCA_017454565.1 Clostridia bacterium | reverse complement strand
TTTGACAGAGGGGACGCCCTGCACAAGAGGGCGTCCCCTACTGACAGCACGGATAAAACTGCTCCCTGCCGAGAGGCGGGACGTTTAACTTTTGGAGCAAATAAACAAAATTTACAATTGTTTTCGTGCGGTTGCCCTGACGGAAATCAATTCCGTTTTTGGGGTTCTCCCCCGGACCCCCTTCCCAAAAAACTATATCTGTGGTGTCATGCCATTTATTCAATTCAAAAAAACTGCAAAAGACTTTTATATTGAGGAATAATGTGTTATAATATAGTATTATATCCACAAAATCGGAATGGAAAGCCATGGCTCATAATATGCCGCCGCTTTCCGGGAAAAGGAAAGGAGAATCCATCAATGTCTGAGATTGAAAAAAGAGAGATCTGTGAGGGAGTGGATTTCTGGTGCATCCGTGATGACAGATTCAAAGCGAGCAGACTCAGTGTGAACCTGTTTACTCCGCTGAACCGTTCAACGGCGGCAGCGAACGCAATGCTGTCAAGAGTGCTCACCCGGTCATGCCGCAAATATCCGGATATGACCTCACTGGAAAGAAAGCTCAACGACCTTTACGGTGCAGTGCTCTATCCTTCGATCCTGAAATCAGGCGAATATCAGCTTATTTCCATATCTTCCTCCGCCATAGACGACCAGTACACCCTCAACAGTGAATCGGTATCGTCAGAGCTTGCGGAGCTGCTGTGCTCGATCATATTCGACCCTAAATTTGTAGACGGTCACTTTGACGATGAGGACGTAGAGCAGGAGCGCCGCCAGCTTTTAGAGGAGATCGACGGAGAATACAACGACAAGCGCTACTATGCCCTTAAACGCTGCCATGAGATAATGTGCCGCGATGAGCTGTATTCCATCGGCAAATGCGGCAGCCGCGAGGACGTTGAAGCACTGACTCACGAAAGCATTGTCAGTGCATGGAAAAGACTGCTCAACAATTCAAAGATACTCATTATGATGCTCGGCAACGCCGACCCCGAAAAGGCTTATCAGAGCTTTTCGGCTTTCTTTGCAGACAAGCCCAGGAAATTCCGCAAGCTCAATATAACCGTTCCTGCCGTTCAGGAAATAAAACGCGTGGTGGAAACGGACGAGATCTCCCAGTCAAAATTAGTAATGGGCTACCGCTGCAAACTTCCCGAAAACAAGCGCGAGGCTATTATAAGCAAGCTGATGTGCACCGTACTGGGCGGTACCCCTACCTCAAAGCTCTTTGAGAACGTCCGTGAAAAGCAGAGCCTTTGTTATTACTGCGCCTCAGCCATAAGCAACAGCAAAGGCCTCATGTGCATAGACAGCGGAGTTGAGACCAAAAATATAGAAAAAGCCGAAAATGCGATAACCGAGCAGGTGGAGCTGCTGAAAAAGGGCGTGATCTCCGACGACGAGCTTATATCGGCAAAGCTTGCTATGAAAAACTCGTTTATTTCTGTTATGGACGGCCTTTCAGGTCTGGAAGGGTTCTACCTGATCGATGCAGTGAGCGATTACAGCTTTACTCTCGCAGAAGGCGCCGAAATAGTGGACACCATCACCCGTGAAGAGATCACCGAGCTTGCTTCATATATCAAGCTTGACACCGTGTTCTCTCTGGTGGGCAACTGATGAAAGGAGACTGCTGCAATGAATTTTGAAGAAGTTAAGAATGAGCGCCTTGGCGAAAAATACTACACTATAAAGCACAGCTCCGGACTAAGAATATTGGTGTATCCGAAAGCAGGCTTCCACTCGGCCTATACCGTTATCGGCACACACTTCGGCTCAATAAACAATGAGTTCGTCCACAACGGAACAAGAGTAAAGGTGCCGGACGGTACCGCCCACTACCTTGAGCACAAGCTTTTTGAGAGCGAGGACGGCGACGCTTTCAAGAAGTATGCCAAAACCGGCGCTTCCGCAAACGCTTACACCAGCTTTGACAAGACCTGCTATCTTTTCAGCAGTACGGAACAGTTTGAGGAATCCCTTGAAATACTCTTAGACCTTATACAATCCCCCTATTTCACACCCGAGACCGTCGCCAAGGAGCAGGGTATTATAGGTCAGGAAATAAAAATGTACGACGACAGCCCGGAGTGGAGAGTCAACATGAATCTGCTTCAGGCCATGTATCAGAAACACCCCCTGAACATTGACATTGCCGGAACTGTAGAGACCATTGCCGAAATCACCCCTGAGATACTTTACGAATGCTACAACAGCTTTTATAATCTTAACAACATGGTGCTGGCAATTGCAGGCAATGTTGACCCTCAACAGGTGCTGTCGGTTGCCGACCGCAAGCTCAAAGAAAACGAACCTGTACAGACCGAGACCATCTTCCCTGAGGAGCCTTACGAGGTAGGCAAAGCCTATGTCGAGCAGATACTTCCTGTATCAGTCCCGCTTTTTGCCTTCGGATTCAAGGATAAGTGCATACAGCGCTATCCCACTGACAAAGAATCGCTTTGCACATTGATCATACAGGAGGCTTTTGCAGGCAGCGGCTCTGCTCTCTACCGTGAGCTTCTTGACAAAAAGTTCATCAATTCATCATTCTATTCCGAATACAACTACGGTTTCGGCTACAGCTATTTTGCTTTCCAGGGCGAAACAAAATATCCTAAGGAAGTCAGCGAAACTATAAAAGAGGCTGTCAGGGAACTCCATGAAACGGGCATATCCCCCGAGGATTTTGAAAACGCGCGCCGCTGCATCTACGGCAGAATGATACGCGGACTTGACCGTCCCTCATCCATAGCATCCGACCTGATAGATAATACCTTTATGGGCAAGAATTTCTACGACAGCTTTGATATCATCTCCGATATCACCCTTGAGGACGTGAACCTGCAACTTAAAGATCACCTCGACCCGGAAAACTGCTGTCTCTCCGTGATAAAAGCCATCGCGGATGTGACCTGAGACACACGCTGAACGGAGGTACGCATACAAATGTATAACGTTCAGTTCCCCGGCATGGGGATCTCCATGACGATCGACCCTGTGGCATTTTCCATAGGAGATTTCAAGGTATACTGGTACGGCATAGTAATAGGCATCGGCTTTGCCCTTGCCCTGTTCTTTGCCCTGCGCAATCTCAGACGCTTCGGCATAAAGGCAGACGGCTTCATCGACTGCGTTCTTGCCGGACTTATCTTCGGTATCATCGGAGCGCGGCTGTTCTATGTGATATTCCGCTGGGAATACTACTCTCAGCACCTTGACGAGCTTTTTGCCATACACAACGGAGGACTTGCCATATACGGCGGAGTTATAGGCGCACTGACAAGCGGCTGCATTGTGGCAAAGATCAAAAAGCTGCCCATCTTAGCCGTACTGGATATTTCAATGATGGGCTTTCTTATCGGTCAGGGAATAGGCCGCTGGGGAAACTTCTTCAATCAGGAGGCCTTTGGCACTCCCACCGACCTGCCGTGGCGCATGGTCAGTGAAAACACCGGCGGAGTCGGCGTACACCCGTGTTTCCTTTATGAATCCCTGTGGTGTCTGCTTGGATTCCTCCTGCTCTGGCTGTTCAGCCGCCGTTTCCGTAAGTATGACGGCCAGATCTTCCTGATGTATCTGGTGTGGTACGGCATTGAAAGGATGATAGTTGAGGGTCTGCGCACCGACAGTCTTTACACACCGTTCCTTGGTCTGAGAGTATCACAGGTCATTGCAGCGGTCACGGCGCTTACCGGCATCGTACTGCTTATCGTATTCCGTAAAAGAACATATAAAGCAGCCGACAACTTTGAAACGGCAGACACGGTAAAAGCATCTCTTCCGGAAACCCCGCCCGATACACTCAGCAAGGAAACCGCTGAGGAAGAAAATGATACCGGCGTCCGACCGGATGAGAAAACCGACGACAGGGAAAAGGACGACAGCGCAGAATAGATCTATCGGTATTCAAAAAGACGCAGAATATTTTTAACAAATAAAGGAGAGTTTGAAATGGATACAATAATCAGCGGAAAGGAAGTATCCGCAAAGGTAAGAGCAGACGTAAAAAACGAATGTGAAGCGCTCAAGGCAAAAGGTATCACGCCGGGTCTTGCAGTTATCATTGTAGGTGACGATCCCGCTTCAAGAGTGTATGTCAACAACAAAAAGAAGGCCTGTGCAGACGTAGGCTTTGTTTCGGAGGAATACGCTCTGCCCGCAGAAACAACTCAGGAGGAGCTTATGGCTCTTATCGACAAGCTCAACAGCCGCGCCGATATAAACGGCATCCTCTGTCAGCTTCCTCTGCCGAAGCACCTTGACGAAAAGGCAGTTATAAACGCCATCTCACCCATCAAGGACGTTGACGCTTTCCATCCCTCAAACGTAGGAAGAATAATGATAGGCGACTATCACTTTCTGCCCTGTACACCGGCAGGCGTTATGGAGCTGATACATTCCGCCGGCATAGATGTCAGCGGCAAGAGCTGTACTGTCATCGGCAGGAGCAATATTGTAGGCAAGCCTATGGCGATGCTTCTCATGCACGAGAACGGCACAGTAACCGTATGCCACAGCAGAACCAAAAACACTGCGGAGATCTGCCGCAATGCCGACATCATAGTTGCTTCTGTCGGAAAGCCGAAATTCCTTACCGCCGACATGGTAAAGGAGGGCGCCATTGTCATAGACGTAGGCATCAACCGTGACGAAAACGGCAAGCTCTGCGGAGACGTAGACTATGATGCAGTAGCCGCAAAGGCTTCATATATAACGCCTGTTCCCGGCGGAGTAGGCCCCATGACAATAGCTATGCTTATGAAGAACACACTCATGGC
>JAFTCS010000048.1 GCA_017454565.1 Clostridia bacterium | reverse complement strand
CTGACGGTTTCAGCCTGGTTTTCTGCCTGAATTCCGGCAGGCACTTCGTTAAAGACAGCTTCATCCTGATCGTCAGAATAATTCAAGCTGTCCGGGTATTCTTCTTCATAGTCTTCTTCGATGGGGCGATATCCGGACTGCAGTTTATTGTAACCGTAAGCGTCCTCGTAACCAAATTGCTGCTCTCCATAGCCCTGACTGTCCTCGTGATCGTACTGCTCGAAGTGATCCTGTGGATCCTGGCAGCCGTAAAACTGAGCGTCCGTTGTTTCGGGCTGAACCTGCGCGCCGTTCCGCTGTTCGGAAAGCCTCTGTATATACTCTTTTAGCTGATCTCCGGTCATTTTCTGACCTGACGATCTGACTGAACCGCTCTGAGATGGTTGCTTTGGCTGCTGAGTGCTGCGGTTGAAAAGATTTTTCAGTGTTGAAGCCGACTGATTATCTGAGGGCTTATTATTATTTCCCTTTGACATAGGTTCAACCTCCGTTTACTGCTTTTATGCCCAAACGCTGGCGGGTGAACTCGTACATGAGTATACCGGCAGCAACAGAGGCGTTAAGTGAATTGATCTTTCCCAGCATGGGCAGAGAAAGAATAACGTCGCACTTTTCCCTTACAAGCTTGCCTATGCCGTTTCCCTCTGAGCCGATAACCAGCGCAGCAGCTCCGCGAAGGTCGTTTTCGGCATAAGCAGTGCCTTGCATATCGGCGCCGTATATCCAGCAGCCTCTTTCCTTCAGCTCGTCAAGCACAGTCGGAATATTTGTGACCCTTGCGACCGGCATGTACTCGTATGCTCCTGCCGAAGTCTTTCCGACTGCATAACTCAGACCTGCCGCACGTCTTTTGGGAATAATTATTCCATGTGCGCCTGCACACTCGGCTGTGCGGATGATGGCGCCAAGATTATGTGCATCCTCAATTTCATCAAGCACAATGATAAACGGCGGTTCTCCCCGGCTCCCTGCAAGCTTAAAAATATCATCAACAGATGAGTATTCCTTAATTGCAGCCAGCGCCACCACTCCCTGATGTGACGAGCCTGAACACATCATGTCAAGCTTTTTGCGGTCCACCTCTTTAATCGGGATGCCCATAGCTTTTGCTTTGGCTGCGATCACCTTTACAGAGCCGTTCAGCTCTCCCTTTGCGATAAGAAGGCTGTCAATGACCCTGCCTGAACGAAGCGCTTCTGTCACAGGATTTCTTCCGGCGATAATATCGTTTCCTTTTTCAAACTTATCGTTCAATTTATCTTCACCCTATTCGGTAAACAATATGTGTTATGGAAAGCAAAACATTTATCCCATTTTGCCATATAACTTTTTAATTATAGCATAAAACGTTTTCAAAATGAAGTCATTTGATAAATTTTTTATAAAAAAATTCTCCGCATCGTTTCCGACACGGAGAGCTTTTAAGAGTTTATTTTTTTTACGATCATTTATACCCCATGATCTGTGTGGGTTTTATCAGTACATGCCGCCCATTGAGGGATCTACAGCAGGAGCAGGCGTGTTCTCTTTGATGTCTGCAACAAGTGACTCGGTGGTGAGAACCATGCTTGCAACGGATGCAGCATTCTGGAGAGCTGAACG
>JAFTCS010000047.1 GCA_017454565.1 Clostridia bacterium | reverse complement strand
CGACAGGCAAATATGTCTGTTCGATCTGCGGTTATGTTTATGATCCTGCTGAGCATGACGGCGTAGCTTTTGAGGATCTGCCCGATGACTGGAAATGTCCGAGATGCAAGCAGGGCAAGGATAAGTTCAATCCGGCGTAAAGGATATGCCCGAATCGGATAAAAATCCGTGTAAGTGCTGGAAGCATTGAGGAAAGCAGCATAGCGGTATCAGAAATTGGCTGATACAATATAAAAACTGAATATGAATATCAAGCCATCGGAAATGTCGTACAAGCGTTTATGAGGGCTTGATTTTTTAGGAGATTAGTTTCCCGCTCCGTAAGATCGGGCGGCTTCTCTAAGAAAGCTTCACTTAGTTTTCACCGTTTTTTCTTTACTTTTGCACCTTCGATCAAGCTGGTTTTAAGATTTGTGCTGTAAAATAAAATCATAGAAAACAATACGACACAAACCGTTAAAAAGGAGGTCCCATTATGAAATAATATAGAAAGCTTTCCGCATTTCTGTTAGCTCTGACATTATGTTTCAGCCTTTGAGCATGCGGTTCAACAGAATCTTCTGATACAGCTTCTGTTGTAAGCTCAACTACGTCAATTACTACAGAAGCAGAAACGAATGATAATACAGACAATGACCGTCCCGGAGATCCTCCTGACGGTGACAGACCTGATGCTCCTCCCGACAATAATGGCAGAGGTCCCGGCGGCGGAGGTCCCGGCGGTTCAAGCAGCGCAGATATTAACTACAAGAGTGCTGTTGAGATAACTTCTTCAGACTCTCAGTCCGGACAGACATACAACAGCAGCACGGCAGATGAAAGTGCATTGCTGATCAGCACTTCTGATGAAGTTACAATTACTGATCCGACTGTCACAAAAACCGGCGATTCTGACGGCGGCGACAACTGCAACTTCTATGGTCTGAATGCGGCAGTCCTTGTTAAGGACGGCTCGAATACCACTATCACAGGCGGCACGATAACCTCTGATGCTGACGGAGCAAACGGCGTATTCTGCTACGGCGGCAACGGCGGGCAGAACGGCGCAGCAGGCGACGGACCAACGCTGACTATCCGTAATACTGTCATCAAAACAACTGGTGACGGCTCCGGTGGTATCATGACCACTGGCGGCGGAATCACTTATGCTTATGATCTTGATGTTGACACTTCGGGACATTCCTCGGCGGCTATACGTACAGACCGGGGCGGCGGAACCGTTTATGTTGACGGCGGCACTTATACTTCCAACGGTCTCGGCTCGCCTGCGATATACTCTACTGCGGAGATACACGTTGAGAATGCTGATCTCACTTCAAATCTCTCCGAGGGTGTATGCATCGAAGGCAAGAACTCCATTGAGCTGACAAACTGCAATATGACAGCGAATAACACCAAATGCAATGGAAATGCCACATTCTACGATACGATCATGATCTACCAGTCTATGTCCGGTGACGCAGACAGCGGTACTTCTTCCTTCACGATGACAGGCGGAACGCTGACAAGCAAGAACGGTCATGTGTTCCATGTTACGAATACCAACGCTGTGATCGATCTCAAAGGTGTGACGATCAAGAATGAAGACAGTGAAAATATCCTGCTCTCCGTCTGTGCAGACGGCTGGAGCGGTGCGGGGAATATTGCTACGCTGAATGCTGACGGCCAAGAACTGTCTGGTATTATCAAGGTCGGCAGCGATTCTGAACTTACATTGAACCTTACAAACGCTTCGACATTCACAGGCTCTATCGACGGTTCTATTACAAATGCCAAAGGCACAAGCGTATCCACAGAAGTCGGTACAGTTGCTGTCAAGCTCGACAGCACCAGCAAATGGACGCTGACGGCCGATACCTATATTACTTCCTTTGACGGCGATGTTTCCAATATCATCACCAACGGTTATACGCTGTATGTGAATGGAACGGCATTAACATAATAATCACAAGCATTACCGTATAAAGCACATATCTAATTAAAAATCCCCCTCACCAAGCCGGAAAACAACCTCCTGCCTGATGAGGGGGCATATTATTACTATATTTGCATTACTCATACTTCTTACCAATACTCCATACTCCGCCAACAGTTCGATAGCACATACCTACTGAAAAATGATTATGATGATAAAGCTATCCGGACAGTATTAAAGTAATGCTGTCTACCTTTTCCTTATGTTTTAACAGCAGACTTGAATCAAAACCACCCGTAATACAGGTGGTCTGAACAAGCCCTATAAGGGCATAATACTTAAACTTCCCCTTAAGCAGGCTGAGAAAGGTCTGCCAACTGCATTTCATTCTCAGCTACCCCTTAAGGGGTTTTTTATTTCTTTTTGTACTTTTCTCCAGTAAACGGGTCTGTTTTTTCAAACAAGCTTAGCTGATCCGTCATAATATCTTCTTGCAGTTGATACAATTATGAGAACAGCCCGACAACAGCCAATACTTGCCATCTTGATTTATAACAAGGCACTGCTCGTAGGCAAAATCATCAGGAACTTGTATACTGTTCTCGATAAGGGAAAGCTTTATGTTGCCATGCGGATAGCACCGCCTGCCGATGATGCCGCTGAACAAGATCAGCTCATCATCAAGCTGATCATCTCCGTCTATAAGCCGAACATTAAGCAGATCAAGTATAGCCTTGTCGATGCCGATGTAGCTTCGCCGTTGAAGTGGGGCTCGGCAGCCGACTTCTGCATAATGATCTGTGCAGTATGGTTTATCTGCGAGAATGGCAGTATACTGCCGGAATGGTCGTAGTGACCGTGGCTGAGCACGACCGTATCTACTGTGGACAAGTCTATGCCTGAGGTTTCCGCATTCTTTACAACTGCATCAGTCTGTCCTGTGCCGAGCAGCAGCTTGCGCTTTTCAGTTTCGATATATAGCGAGAGTCCGTGCTCTGCAATACAGTCTTCATGTCCGCAGGTAGCAGAAGACATCGCAGTTTTTCGTGAGACGATCGGGCAGTCGATCGACAGCGCGATGCCTACTGCATCATCCAGGACGGAAAGCCCGTCGGCGGGGTTATCATCAGAGTAAACGGTGTCCACGGTGAGCTGGAGATCCTGTTTGTTTCGCCGAGCATTCACAGCAAAGGTATCGGCTATGCCGCATGGTATGCGGTAGAAGAAATGCACCCCGAGGTCAAAATATGAGAGACCGTTACACCGTATTTTGAAAAGCGGAATATCCATTTTTATGTAAACCGATGCGGCTTTCATATCGTGGAGTTTTTTACCAGCCACCACCCCGATCCGAACGATCCTGATATGGCAGATCAGATGGATGAACAATTTCCTGAAGGAATGTTTCGATTTGAGAAGCAGATGAGATAATTATTATAAGGACGAAAACACAGCTTGCTTTTTCTCAAGATCTGTGATATAATACATATTGTTTGAAATATATATCGGAGTGTGACCTATGAAGATCAAATCATATATCCCGCTGCTTTGTTCGATACTGCTGATCGGCAGTATGATCGGAGCAGCGGACATTTTTGGCAGCAGGGAGATCATCTTTCCCGAAATAGCCGCAATCGCCACAGGCGCATTGCTGACACCGAAGCTGGCGTGGCGCACCGACTATCTACGAACATTTACCGCTATCGCATTGTGTGCGGGGCTCGGACTATGCATAGTGTTATGGCTGCCGGGAGCAGTATGGTTTAAGATGTGCATCGCATATCTGCTTGCCTCTGCGCTGTTCATGACTTCAGGAACGAGCTTTGCACCAATGATCTCGGCGGCAGTTCTGCCCGTATTACTGCAAACCGATACGATTATTTATCCCATAGCAGCCTGTGTTCTGACAGCAATCATTCTGCTTTTACGCTTCATGCTTGTAAAAAACGGCATCCTCGAAGATCAGCCGTTTGAGAAGCTTCCTCAGCCGGACACAAGCATCTGTATTCAGACGTTTGCAAGGTGGCTGATAGCAAGTGCGGTTATTTTTATTGCTTTGAAACTCGGTGTCAGATATGCGGCAGCACCGCCCTTGCTCGTTGCTTTCACGGAGTTCTGGAAACCCGAAACTGTTTCCCGTAAACGTCCGACAGCGGTTATCACACTGATAACACTGTGTGCTGTCAGCGGTGCAGGGATACGCTTTGTTTTGACTGAATGGCTGTTCGTTCCTGCCTGTGTATCAGCAGCACTTACCGTCATCGCAGTTTACTTCATTATGATGAAGATAGGGCTAATGCTGCCTCCTGCATCTGCGATCGCAATACTCGCATTTCTGATCCCGAAGGAAGCTTTGCTCCTTTTTCCCGTACAAATCATGCTCGGGATCTCCGTATTTGTGGGTGCTTCGTATCTCTATCGTGGAAAGGCTTTCAGGGAAATGGCTGCTTTCAGAACAATGTTCCAGCATTTGGTGAGATAATATATCAGTATCCTGTATAATATCGTAAAGAAAGCTACTGTCGCCAATTCCTCTTTTCACGCCTATCCCCTCTTGTAACGGGAGCCTAAATATCCTTAACCGTTAAAAAAAGAGCTTCCGCAACGCTGCCGACTACTTTATCTCAGGATCTCACATGATGAAAAAGATCGGCGAGCATACTGTAGAGGGAAAGGCAATCATCATTCATACAGCAATAAAGTCCGGAGGAAGTTTTCGTCCACTTCCTCCGGACTTACTATATCTATGCGTTTTTACCAGGATATCCACATTGCTCCTGTTTTCCACTGTTACGGATAGTAGGAAACTTTTATGCCACGCCTGCTCATTTCAGAATCGTCTCCCTCCATTATCATGGACGAGCTGCAAACAAATTCTTCAAGCTTATCCATTTCAAGAATACCGGACGTGTTTATGATCAATATGTTTATCAGCTCAAGATGTTTGATATTGTCGAGATCGAAAAAAGCCGATCCTCCTAAAATGTATTTTATCGGAGAGCTTTCTGAGGTTATTTCACTGATATAATCGTCTACGGTGCTTTCCGAGAACCTGAGTTTTTCAAGCGCTGGGCACGTTTTCAGTGCGGATGAATTCTTTACCCTGCATCTCTCAAAGGAAATTTCCTTTACACTGCTGCATTTGAGATCATTGAGATCAACTTCGGAATCGATAAATGTTATTTTAACAAGTTTCTTATATGAATCAAGCTTCGATAAAGAGGCGCTTAGGTCAGAATCAGTAAATTCAAGCTGTATCAGTTCATCAAGATTTCCCAGTTCGCTGAGGCTGTCATCGCCGGCATTAGCTATTGAAAGCTTCTGAAGATCACTGTATATGCTCAGGTCACTCATTCTGATCTCATTGTCCTTGGCATCAACGCTCAGGCTTATAAGATCACTCCCGCTTTCTTCGTCTGCATCACTGACGATGTAGCTTACTTTTATACCATGATCCAACAGCTCATAGCCAAGCTCATCCAGCATCTTTCCCTCACTGTACACAAATTCTTCCAGCTTGCTCATTTTTAAGATCTCGGATATATCCATGATCGTAATGTTTGTGATCTCAAGGGATTTTACATTGTCAAATCCTGAAAAGCATAAGCTGTTTCTGAGTACAAATTTATCCGGATAAGTATCATCGCTTTCATCGTTTATAGAATCGTCAACAGCAGTTTTGGAAATACTAATTTTTTCCAGCTCTGGACATTCTTTCAGCGCTGATAAATTTTTCACGCTGCATCCGTCAAAAGCTACTTCTTTTAATGCTTTGCTTCTGAGAACACTCAGGTCAACAACAGAATCGCAAAACGTGATCTTTTCCAGTTTTTTATAGTTATCAAGCCTTGATAAGAAGCTTCCCACGTTGCTGCTTTTCAGTTCCAGCTCCTTAAGATCATCAAGGCT
>JAFTCS010000005.1 GCA_017454565.1 Clostridia bacterium | reverse complement strand
TTGAAAACAGGAAAAAGGAATGGCAGGAGAAAAACGAGCACAAAAACGGCGAGGTCACAGCCGAGGACATTGCGCAGATAGTATCAAGCTGGACAGGTGTACCTGTGGTGCAGCTTACTCAGGAGGAAAGCGAGCGTCTGCTGAAACTTGAGGATATACTGCACGAGCGCATCATCGGTCAGAACGAGGCCGTAAGTGCCGTTGCAAGGGCAATACGCCGCGGCCGTGTAGGTCTTAAAGACCCGAACAGACCGGTAGGCTCCTTCATTTTCCTCGGGCCTACGGGCGTGGGAAAGACAGAGCTTTGCAAGGCGCTTGCTCAGGCTATGTTCGGCGACGAGAACGCCATGATACGTTTTGACATGTCCGAATACATGGAAAAGCATACGGTGTCGAAGCTCATCGGTTCACCTCCGGGATATGTGGGTTTTGACGAGGGCGGTCAGCTTACCGAAGCCGTCCGCAGACGTCCGTATTCGGTGCTGCTCTTTGACGAGATAGAAAAGGCTCATCCGGATGTTTTCAACATGCTGTTGCAGATACTTGATGACGGCCGTCTTACGGATTCTCAGGGCAGGCACGTCAATTTCAGGAACACTGTCATAATTATGACCTCGAACGTGGGCGCAAGACTCATCACCGAGAAACAGACAAGTCTGGGCTTCTTTGGCGGAGATGAAACCGCAGTCCGTGACGAGGAGAGCATCCGTGAAGGCGTTCTTGCGGAGCTGAAAAAGGTGTTCCGGCCTGAGTTCCTCAACCGTGTGGACGACATTATAGTATTCAACAAGCTGACGGAGGAGGATATCTGCAAGATCGCCGGCAATCTGCTTGTCTCACTTAAATCACGTCTTGCCGGAATAGGCATAACGGCGGAGTTTACCGATGCGGCTATAAAGGCTGTTGCGGATGCAGGTTTTGACGAGCTGTACGGTGCGCGTCCGTTGAAGAGAGCCATCCAGTCGAAGATAGAGGATGCTATCTCCGAAAGGATACTGGAGGGGACTGTAAAGTCCGGCGAAACAGTGACCTGCGACTTTGCAGACGGTAAATTTACCTTTGGCTGATTTCTTTCCTGAAAAATTATATCTTGCTTTTTACCCTGTCCTCATTGCAGGACAGGGTTTTTGTTTGTATAACACAGTTTTTTTTGGAAGGGGTCCGGGGGAGAACCCTTTTTTCAAAAAATGGTTTTCCCCGGTGTGACTGACCGGAAGAAATGAATTTTGTTGTTTAGAGATAATTGTATTGCATATTCGGGAGCAAAATGATATAATTTGTATGAAATTCGTAAATCGGGACTGAGGTCATCTATGAGTAGTAAAATTATCAAGATCGTCATTACCGGTGGACCATGCGGCGGCAAGTCTACGGCAATGAACAGGATACAGACATATTTCACTGAGCTGGGCTACAGGGTGCTGTTCGTTTCCGAGACTGCCACCGAACTGATAAGCGGCGGGGTGGCTCCCTGGACATGCGGCTCTAATGTGGACTACCAAGCCTGCCATATAAGGCTTCTGTGCGAAAAGGAAAAGATCTTCGTGCAGGCGGCCCGCTCTATGAAGGACGAAAAAATTCTCATTGTCTGCGACAGGGGCGCTATGGACAGCAAGGCATATATGGCTCCGGAGGAATTTGCGCAGATGGTGAGCGATATGAACACCAGTGAGGTCGGGCTTCGCGACAATTATGACGCGGTTTTCCATCTTGTCACGGCGGCAAAGGGCGCTGAGGAGTTCTACACCACTTCAAACAATTCGGCAAGGACGGAAACTCCCGAACAGGCCGCCGTTATTGACGACAGGATAATCTCTGCATGGACAGGCCATCCGCACCTGAGAATAATAGCCAACTCCGCTGACTTTGAAAATAAAATGAACAGGCTTATCCGCGAGATATGCTCTTTCTTAGGTGAACCCGAACCCTACGAGATCGAGAGAAAGTATCTTATCGAGTATCCCGACATAGAATTTCTGCGCTCACTGGATAACTGCCGGAAGGTCGAGATCATCCAGACCTATCTGAGATCTGACGGCGGCGATATGGTTAGGCTTCGTCAGCGCGGTGCAGACGGCAGCTACATTTATTTCAGGACGGTAAAGCATCTTATCAGCGGTATGAAATGTATTGAGCACGAGGAACGGCTCTCCAAGGACGAGTATCTCTCTATGCTTATGAACGCCGACACCACAAAGCGGCAGATCAGAAAGGACAGGTACTGTCTTGCATATAAAAATCAATATTTTGAGATAGATGTATATCCTTTCTGGAATGACAAGGCAATAGCGGAGATCGAGCTGAGCAGCGAAGATGACGAGATAATCTTCCCGGATTACATAAAGATAATCAAGGAAGTAACCGAAGACCTGTCCTATAAGAATTCAGCCCTTGCAAAGACGGCTGAGCAGACATCTGTTTAATAATTATTATATAAAAAGGAGGCTCTTTGAATGAGTGAACAGAAAATAAAGGCAATACTTGACAAGGTTGCTTTGCTGGAAAGCGGAAAGGCGGCCGACAGCGTGATGGAACAGACCGAGGACGGCCCTGTGCTGACGCTGGCGCTTGCCTCACCATACGATGCTGAAAAGGCGGTAGGCTATACTGTCAGCATTGAGCAGGAGGAGATCTTTTACCTTACCGACATTATGTACATTGCACATGCAGACGTGGACGAGGCTTTGTTTGAACAGCTCAACGAGCTTATCTGCGACATTAACCTGGGCATGTTTGCAGGTAATTATGTGCTTGTAAAGGACATGAAGGCTGTTGTTTTCAATGTGGGCTTCTACACCACCGACAGCATGAGTGAGGACGCTATTGCAAGGCAGACCGCCCACTACATTGACCTTATTACGGTGCAGACCGGCGAGGTTGACAGCACGATATACAGATTTATCACCGGCCAGTGCACTTTTGAAGAGGCTTTGGCTGAGGTGAACGGAATAGAGGAGGGAGAAGTATGAGCGCAGAAAAGGACAGAGGACTGCTGGAGGCTCTTTGCGGCTTCCTTTCAAAGAACGGCTGTACGGGTGACGTGGTAGAATGTGAGGGCATACCCGTAATGGTGATGGAATATAACGACAAGGATGTTGATCTTGCGGAATACTTCAACATTACCGTAGAGCATATAAGCGACGATACATCACAGCTCTGCATTATGCACACCCTGTTCTCGGATATAAGAGAGGACAAGGTAAAGGAGATCACCGCCGTCATAGGCGACATGAACCGTTACCGCAGCTTCGGCAGCTACGGCATTGACCGATTCAACAGGAATGTGCTGTTCTGCAGTGCGCTCGACATTGAATATCTGGGCAAGGAAATGCCCCTTTGCTTCACCGTTACCTTTGACCAGTCCAGACAGGCAGCCAACCAGGGAGTAAAGGAGCTTGCAGAATTGCTCCAAGACTAAATTGAAATGATAAAAGTGGAAAGTTAAAAGTTATAGTAGACGACAAAAATATTCTTACTTAGAGTGATATCCGAAGGGGTGTGGGGGCGACCGGAAAGCCCCCACAATCAGCTGATGATTTATCAAAGTATAAATAATAATGTCGTTTACTATAACCTGAATCCGTGAAACTCAAATAGAATAAATGGCTGAA
>JAFTCS010000004.1 GCA_017454565.1 Clostridia bacterium | reverse complement strand
GTAGCCGATCTCTCTGCCGCCTACGCCGAGGTCGCCTGCAGGAACGTCGGTGTTGGGTCCGATATGTCTGTAAAGCTCAGTAACAAAGGACTGGCAGAATCTCATGATCTCCATGTCAGACTTGCCGTTGGGGTCGAAGTCTGCGCCGCCCTTACCGCCGCCGATGGGAAGACCTGTAAGAGAGTTCTTGAAGATCTGCTCGAAGCCGAGGAACTTGATGATGCTGATGTTTACGTTGGGAGCGAAACGAAGACCGCCCTTATACGGACCAAGTGCGCTGTTGAACTGTACACGGAAGCCGCGGTTTACCTGCACCTTGCCGTTGTCGTCCACCCAGGGAACTCTGAACATGATCTGTCTCTCAGGCTCTGTGATTCTCTCGATAAGAGCCATCTTCTCGTACTGGGGGTTAGCCTCGAATACAGGCTCAAGAGAGGTAAGGACCTCTGTTGCAGTCTGAAGGAACTCAGGCTGATTCGGGTTTTTTGCTGCCAGCTTTTCAAGCTGCTCGCTAACGTATGACATGATTTTGCCACTCCTTAAAAATGAAATTTAAAAAACAAACATACAACAATGGCAGTCCCGATGAAAATACAAGATTTTCGACTGCAAGATTTATTTTAACACATCCTTTTCCCATAATCAAGAGGCAATTTGCTGTTTTTTGCAGGATTGAACTTTCTGACATGCAAAAATTCAGACTTTCAACGGTTCTTTTCACAGAAAGCCGCCGATGGGAATGAACAATATAGTATTAAATAATCTACATTTAAGCAAATATGTGTACATATTAGACAACACCGGCGGGGGTATTATCGGGCTGTATTCTGCTCTTTGTACAAATGGCAGAAAAAAGTACAAAAACAGCCGTAAATAATGTTCTAAACGTCAAAAAAACAAATGTTGCTCTCAACTCACTTGCGAAAACGTGCACAGGGATGTATAATTAAAAGTGTTTTTGGCTGTTACGGGAAAAACGGCAAAACAAGCCTTTTCAAAGGCGTTTTGCACACCCGCTGAGCCATGAATAATTCTCACCTGAGACCAAATTTTCGGAAGGGGAAATTAAAAATGGAAAAGAAAGAGCTTATCTACGAAGGCAAGGCAAAAAAGGTCTATGCAATGGATGATCCTGACTACTGCATGGTAGAGTACAAGGACGATGCAACGGCATTCAACGGCCTGAAGAAGGGCACTATCACCGGCAAGGGTGTGGTAAACAACAGAATGTCAAACTTCATGTTCAAGCTCCTGCAGGAGAAGGGCATTCCTACTCACTTCGTTGAGGAAGTAAGCGACAGAGAGACCATCGTAAAGAAGGTAAAGATCGTTCCCCTGGAAGTAATCATCAGAAATAAGGCAGCCGGCTCCATGGCAAAGCGTCTGGGTCTTGAAGAGGGCACAGAGCTGAAGTGCACCGTTCTTGAGTTCTCCTATAAGGATGACGCACTGGGCGATCCGCTTATCAACGCTTATCATGCTGTGGCTATCGGTGCTGCAACCATGGAGGATATCCAGACCATCAGCGACCTCGCTCTCAAAATAGACCAGTATATGGTAGAGTTCTTCAAGAGCGTCGGCGTTGAGCTTATCGACTTTAAGCTTGAGTTCGGCAAGACATCTGACGGTACTATTGTTCTTGCAGACGAGATCTCACCCGACACCTGCCGTTTCTGGGACATCAAGACCCACGAGAAGCTTGACAAGGACCGTTTCAGACGTGACCTCGGCAACGTAGAGGAAGCATATGCTGAAATGATGAGAAGAATCGGACTGGGAAAGTAATCCCTTTTCGTCAGGGGGACTTTTACGGAAAAGTCCCCCCGACACCCCCGAAAACGCTGTTCGCGGGGGAAGATAAACAAGTGGGCAGCCTGCCGGTGTTAATAGCCGATCATTGATGAAGCGGCTGGGAGAGTGAATTATTTGAATAGTAGTATTGAACAGGAAAACTGGTTCAGTGAAGAGCTGCATGAGGAATGCGGCGTATTCGGAATATATGGGGATGACAGCATTGCGCCTGCCTATGCCTGCTATAACGGACTTCTTGCGCTTCAGCACAGAGGTCAGGAAAGCTGCGGCATATCGGTAAACGACAGGGGCGTTATCTCCGGACATAAAAATATGGGACTTGTCAGCGAGGTATTCAATAACGAGATACTGAGCACTCTGACAGGTCAGATGGCGATATCTCACGTCAGATATTCAACGGCAGGCGGCAGTGTGCGGGAAAACTCACAGCCGCTTGTTATGCGTTATGTAAAGGGTACTCTTGCCATAGCACATAACGGCAACCTGACAAATGCCTACGAGATCAGACGTGAGCTTGAGACCCGCGGCGCGATATTCCAGACCACAATAGACTCCGAGGCTATCGCTTATCTTATCGCAAGAGAGCGTATAAAGGCTTCGTCGGTCGAAGAGGCTGTGGAAAAGACAATGAAACAGATAGAGGGCGCCTATTCTCTGCTGGTAATGAGCCCCAAAAAGCTCATAGCCGCAAGAGATCCTCACGGTTTCCGTCCGCTTTGCATGGGTAAAATCGGCAATTCCGTGGTGTTTGCATCAGAGAGCTGCGCGCTTGCGGCATGCGGCGCGGAATTCGTGCGCAACGTAGAGCCGGGCGAGATAATCGTTGTCAGCGAAAAAGGCGTGCAGTCGATAAAAACGAATATTTCTGCACCTGAGAAGAAATCTCTCTGTGTGTTTGAATATATATATTTTGCCCGCACCGATTCCGAGATCGACGGAATAAGCGTGTATGAATCACGCAAGGCTGCGGGAAGAATACTTGCCAGAGAATTTCCCGTAGATGCCGATATCGTTATCGGTGTGCCGGAATCGGGCATAGACGCGGCTATCGGTTACAGCGAGGAATCCGGCATACCATACGAAAAGGGCATAGTCAAGAACGGCTACATCGGCCGTACCTTCATAAAGCCGACTCAGAAGGAGAGAGCAAGCTCTGTAAAGCTGAAGCTCAATCCGCTCAGCTCGGTGCTGAAGGATAAGCGTGTGGTGGTAATTGACGACTCCATAGTGCGCGGTACTACCTGCGACAGGATAGTAAGGATGCTGCGCAATGCAGGCGCCAAAGAGGTGCATCTGCGCATAAGCTCACCGCCGTTTATCTGGCCTTGCTTCTACGGAACGGATATCCCGTCGAGGGACGAGCTGATAGCCGTAAAGCATACCATTGACGAGATATGCACACTTACCGGCGCCGATACCCTGGGTTTCCTGCCTGCGGATAAGCTGGGCGAAATGCTGGGAGGAAAGTGCAGCGGCTTCTGCGACGCCTGCTTCTCGGGCAGATATCCCACGAAGATACCGGAAAAAATGCTTTCCGGCAAGGAGCGCGGCGGCGTAGACTTTGACAAGAAGCTCCCGCCGAGACATGAAGCGCCTAAGTGCGTGGGCAAGGACGAATCATAATCATATTCTCAAATGCGAAAGGTAACGATAACATGAGAGACACATACGAATCACCGCTTTCTTCAAGATATGCGGACAAGGAAATGAAATACGTTTTTTCTCCCGACATGAAGTTCAAGACATGGAGAAAGCTCTGGATAGCTCTTGCAGAGGCCGAGCACGAGCTTGGACTCAACATAACCCAGGAGCAGATCGACGAGCTGAAGGCTCATGCCGAGGACATCAATTATGAGGTTGCCGAGGAGCGCGAGAAGATAGTGCGCCATGACGTAATGTCACACGTATACGCCTACGGCGTTCAGTGCCCGAAGGCTGCCGGCATTATCCATCTTGGAGCAACATCCTGCTATGTGGGCGACAACACCGACGTCATCATTATGACAGAGGCTCTCAGGATAGTTGAGAAGAAGCTTGTAAGCGTTATACGCCAGCTCTCAAAGTTTGCTGACAAATACAAGGATCTTCCCACACTTGCGTTCACTCATTTTCAGCCGGCTCAGCCTACCACAGTCGGCAAGCGCGCCACTCTCTGGATACAGGATCTCCTCATGGACCTTGAAGATGTGAGGTACGTTCTTTCTACCATGAAGCTCCTGGGCTGCAAGGGCACCACAGGCACACAGGCAAGCTTCCTTGAACTGTTTGACGGCGACCACGAGAAATGCAAGCAGATAGACAGGCTCATTGCAGAAAAGATGGGCTTTTCGGACTGCTTTGCCGTTTCGGGTCAGACCTATTCCAGAAAGCTTGACAGCCGTGTGGTAAATGTTCTTGCGGGCATTGCCCAGAGCGCTTCAAAATTCTCAAACGACATCAGACTTCTCCAGCACCTTAAAGAGGTAGAGGAGCCTTTCGAGAAGAACCAGATAGGTTCCAGCGCTATGGCATACAAGCGCAATCCCATGAGGTCGGAGCGCATGACCTCGCTTTCACGCTATGTGATGGTGGACGTGCTCAATCCGTACATCACAGCGGCTACCCAGTGGTTCGAGAGAACGCTTGATGACTCTGCAAACAAGCGTCTTAGCGTATCCGAGGCATTCCTTGCGGTCGATGCTATCCTTAACCTTTATATAAACGTAAGCGACGGACTTGTGGTTTATGAGGGTGCGATCACTGCTCACCTGATGAACGAGCTGCCGTTTATGATGACCGAAAATGTTATGATGGACGCTGTAAAGGCAGGCGGCAACAGACAGGAGCTGCATGAGAAAATAAGAGAGAAGTCGCAGGAGATAAAGAGCAGCGGCGGCAAAAACGATCTGTTGGAGTATATTGCCTCGAATCCCATGTTCGGAAAGACACTTGAGGAGCTGCAGGAAATGGCTCGTCCGGAAAAATACATAGGCAGAGCACCGCAGCAGACCACCGATTTTCTTGCAGAGGTAGTAGCGCCCGCACTGGCAGATTACGAATCTCTCGAAACAGAAAAAGCCGAGATCAACGTCTGATCTCCGCAATAACGTATATTAATTTCACTCCATAAAGACGGGTCCAGGGACTGCGTCCCTGGCGGGGTCAAGGGGCCGCGCCCCAATACGGGATTT
>JAFTCS010000046.1 GCA_017454565.1 Clostridia bacterium | reverse complement strand
TGTTTTCACGCCTGTTGTTTTTTTAGGTATAGTTTATGCCGGCTGTTTTTATGCTCCGATGGACGCTTCCCAGCCTGATGCTAGACTGAAAGATATCCTCTCTGTCCTTGGGCCCCGACTTCTTATTGCCGACAGGGACAACATTGAAAAGGCAAGAGCTTTAGGCTTTGATGGCGAGATACTTTGTGCCGAAGATCTTTTTGAGACAGAGATAAACGAGCCCGGTCTTGAAAAGGCTGCCCGTTTTGCCTGTGCGGACGATCCGCTTTATGTGATATTCACCTCCGGCTCCACAGGAAAGCCCAAAGGCGTTATAACCTCGCATCAGTCCCTTATGTGCTATATCGACGCTTATGCCGAGGTAATGGGTATAGACGACAGTGATGTTCTTGGCAACCAGTCGCCTCTTGATTATATCGCCGCTATAAGAGACATCTACCTGCCGGTGTTTTTCGGCGCATCAATGTTTATAATCCCGAAGCAGTGCTTCGTTATGCCGGCGCAGCTTTTCCATGCGCTCAATGACCATAAGATAACCTCTGTGGGCTGGAGCGTTTCCGTATTTACGATAGCTGTAAAGGTCGGAGCTTTTTCGGATGCAAGACCCGAATATCTTAAAAAAGTCTGCTTTTCCGGTTCCGTTATGCCTTGCAGCGTGTTAAGGGTATGGCAGGAGAATCTGCCGGATGCAAAGTTTGTCAATCAGTACGGACCCACGGAGTGTACCGCTTCGTGTACCTATTATGAGATAGACCACACTGTCACCGATGACGAGACCCTGCCCATAGGTGTCCCTTACCGCAATTACAGGGTGTTCCTGCTTAACGAGGACGATACTCCGACAAAGACAGGCGAGCAGGGCGAGATCTGTGTCAGCGGACCGATACTTGCGCTGGGATATTACAATAACCGTGAGCTTACTGAACGCTCGTTTATACAGAACCCGCTTAACAAAGCTTATAATGAGCGGATCTACAAGACCGGCGACTACGGTATAATGAGAGAGGATGGTATCCTGGAGTTCTGCGGAAGAAAGGATCGCCAGATCAAGCATCTCGGCCACCGTGTCGAGCTTTCCGAGATAGAGACAGCAGCACTGAGGCTCGACTCTGTCAGCGATGCCTGTGCGCTGTATTTAAAAGAAAAAGAGCTTATCTACCTGTTCTATACGGGTACTGCCACCGCAAAGGAGGCGGCTGTCCATTTCAGGGCTGTGCTGCCGGGCTTTATGGTGCCGAGAAAGCTTGTGAACCTTGAACAGATGCCCCGCCTTGCAAACGGCAAGACCGATATGCAGGCGCTGAAGGCTATGATGAAATAAGACCACCGAACATTATTATGAAGGAGAATTGCTATGCTGGAACAGTTAATGGAGATCCTTGAAGAGATCAGACCCGATGTAGACTTTGAAAACGAAAAGCAGCTTATCACCGACGGTATCCTTGATTCTTTCGATATCGTTTCCCTGGTCGGCGCTCTTAATGACGAGTTCGACCTTGAGATCCAGGTGGGCGACCTTGTGCCTGACAACTTCAACAGCACAGAGGGCATGATAGCTCTTATCGAAAAGCTCCAGGACGAGGACTGATAAGTAAGACACAGGAGACAACAATGAACAGCGAGACATTAAAACAAGCGGCCGCAGCCTTTGGCACCCCCAGCTATATTTTTGATACAGACATTTTTGCAGGGCGTGCTGCAAAGGTGAAAGCGGCATTCGGAGAAAAGGTAGGGCTTTGCTATTCTATAAAGGCAAACCCTTTTCTTCTGGCATCACTGCCGGAGGAGTTTTCCTATATCGAGGTCTGCTCGCCGGGAGAGCTATCTA
>JAFTCS010000045.1 GCA_017454565.1 Clostridia bacterium | reverse complement strand
TGGATATACTCCATGATACCCACATACTTATGATCCGGCAGATGTCCGAGATCCATATAGAAGCTCGAAACATAGTTGAAGTGCTGACGGTACTCCCATGGAATGCACATATACTTGGGTACAACAACACGCACATCAAATTCGTCCTTATTGAGCATCTTCGGAAGTGCGCCGACTACGTCTGCCAATCCGCCTGTTTTGATAAACGGATAGCATTCGGAAGCCACAAACAGAATGTTTCTCATAATCATTTCTCCGTTCTTTTAGTCTGTATGCATTAAGCACACGAATATATAACCAGTTTTATTATATCTAATAATTTCCAAATATTCAATACATTTTTTACGATTTTTAATGTTTTTTGTTTAAAATTTTGTATAATACTAAGTCGGATATCATATTCATTTTTTTACTGAAAAATAAACGGAGAAAAAGCCCCTGTGCTCAGAAATATATACTGAGCACAGGGGCCTGATGGTTTCACAGGATCATCAGCCCTGATCTGAATATGTTCTGGTGTAGAGTACAGAGCCGTCTGCATTGCATACACGGAACTCAATTGTGAACGGGCGCACATTGTACTGTGTTTCAAGTGAAGAGATAGCTGTAGCCATCTGAGAACTGAGACTCTCATACTGTGTAGCAAGAGTAGCGATCATGTTCCTTACTTCCTCGGTATTCGGGTCAACATAGTTATAGAGAGTCATCAGGAAAGCCATACCGTCATCGCTGGTGTATTCACCGGTAACGGAAAGCTGTCCGTTGCCGAACTGCTGTTCAAAGCTTGATGCCAGAGCGTCAATGCCCATATCAGCCTCAAGCGCATCTTTTATGCTCTGCTGTCCTACAGGTGTCACTGTTGATGGCTGTACATAAGACGGCTGAACATAGGAAGGCTGAACGGTTGACGGCTGTACAGTTGACGGCTGAACGGTTGAGGGCTGTACAGTTGACGGCTGAACGGTTGAGGGCTGAACGGTTGAGGGCTGTACGGTTGAAACAGTCTGACTGGTCTGGGTCTCCCAAGGCATGGCTGTGGATGTACCGCCGTTGCTGCTTTCGTTTCCGCCGCCGGAGCATGCGGTAAGCATTACTGCTGAAATGGACAGGGCTGCAAAAACCGATATTAATCTGAACTTATTTTTCATGTTTATTACCTCCTGGGTAAGATTGGATACTAACTGATATACTATATTGTATCATAAGAATCAAAAAAACACAATGGTATAAAATAGATAATTCACATGTTTACTGCCGGGAAATTGTAAATTCTTACAGAACAACGATCCTGTAGGTCTCATTTCCGCCGCACTGACGTACTTTTTTCCCCGCAAGGGCATAGATATCATCACAGCGGGATTCAAGCCCGAAAGACTGCCTGCATTCGTCGCCAAGCCGCGAAAGCTCAGAGGATCTTGTAATAATCGGCAGTGTGCAGGACCTCTTTATCTCTGAAAGTGCAGCTCCGCCGGTTTTGTTGAAACCAAGCACTCTGATATACGGCGGCGACGGCAGCATATCACCGGCGGTAATGTCCAGTATAGCACAGGCCAATATTCTTCTTAGCCTTGACATGGTGTAGCGTTTTGTTTTTACGGCAGTAAGTATTTCCTCAACGGAGTTACAGGTTCGCACAGCCGAGTACAGACGGTTTTCAAGCCCCTCCCCTACATCCGGCAAAAGAGCAAGCTGTCCCGGGGTCATTGTTCTCAGCCTGAAAAGCACGGCCTTTTCTATGTTATTCATACTGCACGGAGAAAAATCCATGAGTGCCCGCCGGAAAACCTCAAAGGCAGCCGCCGGAACAAATTTTTCAAAAGGCTGTCCCGAAATTGCAAGCTGCCGCAGATAAGAACCGGACGCTGTGTTATCTTTGATTCCGAAGCTGTTGTGTCCTGCGCCTGTGCGCGTTATAGTGTGAGGCGTTATTTTACTTTCAAGAGTGAAAAGCGCTTTCAGATATTCTATCCCTAAAATGTTGTTCGGGTCTCGCAGGAGACCGGCAGTCTCAGTACCGCAAAGCTCACATACAGCCTGCTCACGGGCAGCAGCAAAGGTCACGCCGGAGCTTAATTTTTCTTTTATCACAATGCCAAGCTTCTCATCCTGCAGGGCAGCAGCTGCAGTTTTCAGCTTCTCGATATCGCCGCATTCCGAACCGAAAAAAATACTGTCCACGCAGCCAAGGGCATCAAGTATGCTCACACCGCCGAAAGCAAAGCGCTCCGCACCTGCACATGCAAATGTGACCGGCAGCTCAAGCACCAGATCAGCCCCGCACAGAATGGCTGCTTCCGTTCGTGAACGCTTGTCAAAAGCGGCAGGTTCTCCGCGCTGGGTAAAGTTTCCGCTCATGCAGGCGATTATGCAGTCTGCACCGCTTTGGCGCATGCTGTCAAGCAGATATTTGTGTCCGTTATGGAACGGGTCAAATTCACATATCAGCGATGATATGACCATTTGCAGCCACCTCCGTAAAAATCAGATTATTCATATAAAAAGTTGTTGAATTATTCTCGGGTTTGTATTATTATTATATATACAGAAAGCTATTTTTGCAATCAAAAAACAGGAGGATAAACAACATGAAAATTCTTGTAATCAATGCAGGAAGCTCATCCATGAAGTATCAGCTCATTGATATGACAGATGAAAGCGTTCTTGCAAAGGGCAACTGCGAAAGGATCGGCATTGACGGACATTTCAAGCACAGCACAGGTGACGGCAGGGTATTTGAAACAGACGTTACCATGAACAACCACACCGAGGCATTCATCCAGATAAAGAACGCCCTCATCAGCGATGAGTACGGCGTTATCAAGTCACTGGACGAAGTAACCGCTATCGGTCACAGAGTAGTACAGGGCGGCTCAATGTTCAGCAAGTCCGTTATCGTTAACGAAGACGTCATAAAGGGCATCGAGAGCCTTATCCCACTCGCTCCTCTCCACAATGCAGCTCATGTTCAGGGCATCAGGGCATGTATTGACGTATTCGGCGCAGAGGTTCCTGAGGTAGTTGTATTCGATACCGCTTTCCATTCCACCATGCCCGAAAAGGCATTTATCTATCCTGTTCCTTATGAGTATTATGAAAAGTACGCTGTACGCCGCTACGGTTTCCACGGAACATCTCACAGATACGTTTCCGCCCGCTGCGCCGAGCTCATGGGAAAAGACCTCAAGGATGTAAAAATGATCACCTGTCACCTTGGCAACGGTTCATCGATCACAGCTATCAAGGACGGCAAGGTTATCGACACCAGCATGGGTCTTACTCCTCTTGACGGTATAATGATGGGCACAAGAACAGGCTCTCTTGACCCCTCTGTTGTTACCTT
>JAFTCS010000044.1 GCA_017454565.1 Clostridia bacterium | reverse complement strand
TCAAAAAGCTGCACAGGCCTGAAGGTCTGCATCGGTGTGTAAGTATTTTCGTCAGTCCTGTTGCAGAAGATACCTACAAGCTCGCTTACAAAGAAAACGGCAAGCTCCTTGATATCGGTAAATACCTTTTCAGTATCTCCGGCGCTTGATTTATTCAATCCGGCGATGTTCATAAGGTTCTCCCTGCCGAAAAGATATCCGGAATTTCTGCGGAAATAACCAAGAACATCTTCCTTGGCAGAGCGCTCTTTTTTATCGTCTTTCGTAATACTCAGTTTAAGATTCCTGTTCAGAACTATGCTTTCAAAGAACTCCATGCGGCAATTGTTTTTCCACCAGTCAAGCAGCGACATCCACAGCCTGAAATACTCTGTCTCCTCGGCAGGTCTGCCGCCAAACAGATATACGGGTATGCCCGCCGCACCGAATACCGCCCTTATTACGTTCATATATGAAGGGCTGGTATAATATACCTCCACATCTCCCGGGTGGAGCTTATTATTCTTTATGCGCCTTGCAATGGTGAGTATCTCGTCCGACATGCCGTAGGTCTTGAAGAAAGTCGGCTTTACAGTCATATTGGTATCCGCCTGTATCACACTGCAGTTTCCGCCTGTGAGAAGCGCAAGCAGCCTTTTTTCAAGCACTGTGGGAACATGGTCGTTCAGAAGCGCGTACTCAGGTATGAGAGCAGTGCATGTTTCCCTGTTTTCCGGCTTTTCAAGATAAGCTATCGCCTCTGTAAGCAGCCTGGCAGTATCGTATATGCACTTTTCTTCCAGATATTTTTCATAGCTTTTTATAGTGGCGTCTAAATTGAACCCGCTTCCCTTCACCGAACCGGCGCAGCAGTTCATTCTGAGCATGTTTATTACTCTAAGCAGCTCATCAGCTGTGTTCTTTGTGAGCATTTCCCTTGCAAGACCGCTTTCACTGCGGATTATGCCCAGAATAATACCTGACGCCTTATTGGTCGGTATGGGACGCAGTCTTATCTTTTTCAGTTCTTCGTCACTTTTTGTTTTCACAAGCGCCTCGGCAGCGATCGGCAGGGCTATTTCGTCAATCGTTTTTGCCTCAACTCCGACAACGCCTCCGGTTTCAGACCTGTGCTCAGCCTGTGCAAAAAGGAAGCTTCTTCCGTTTATACCGCTGCCGGCAACAAGTATCCTGCCTTTGAGTATGTTACGCTTTATGCTCTCGCTGCCGCTGCCATACCATTCGTCAAAACCGCATTTGTTCAGGGTAAGACCGGGAGCAGTGCTTTTTGCGCTAATAACATTTTCATCCACATTATCATCTCCTGTTTTTTCTGAAAATAAAAGCTCGTTCAGACAACTTCTTTTCATATTTTATAAAAAAGTATATCATATCTGTCCGAATCTTTTTTTACAAAATTATGAACATTTTCATTCCTTGGCGCAAATGTCCAATAAAAAGCACAGTCAGCACCGGAAATACAAGCTTTCCGGTGCTGACTTATAAATTAATGGTTTATAACACGCTTGAGCTGAACGGCAGTAACTCCGTACTTCTCGGCAATATCTCTTGCATAGCTTACGCCCTCCGGCGGAGCAATATATACCTTATAAGATCTTCTTCCCTCATGTACGCCGGTGACAAGGGATGCCACCTTGATATCACCGTCAAGATAGTTGATCGCATCCACTCTCATTGCAAGCTCGTGCATGTGAGTGTTGAACACTGTCCTTGCACCCAGATATCTCAGGCTCTCAACTACATCTCTGGCAATATAAAGTCCCTCAGAGAATGATGTTGTGGCAAGAGGCTCGTTAAACAGCAGAACACTCTTATTTGAAGCCATTGAGAATATTTCGCTTATCCTCTTGGCCTCCTCTCCCAGTCTGCCTAAATTTATCGTCTTGTTCTCGTCCGCCGGGAAATGTGTAAGGATATTATCGCAGGGAGAGAGACTGAGCGACTCGCAGGGTACTGCAATACCATGCTGTGCAAGCAGGAACAGCCAGCCCACAGCCTGAGTAAAGGTGGTCTTGCCGCCGCGGTTGGGGCCTGTCATAATGTAAATGCCGTGATCGCTGTTGAACTCGAAATCGTTGCACACAATGTCTCCCTTTTTGCCTTCAAGTTTCTGAATGGCAAGTCTGATATTGTATATGCCCTCTGCATAAAGCTCTCTTTTCCTGACTTCAAGTATTTCCGGACTTGCGACCGGCATGCCGGCGTCCCTGACCTTGCTGAAAAACTCCGCCCATCTGATGTAGAAAATAAACTCAGGAATGAATTTTGTAAGGCTGTATCCGCTGATATTCACATATCTTGAAAGTGAGGACTTCATGTGTCTGACGTTTGCTCCCAGCATATCGGTAACTGCCCGGCTGAGATTCCTCATCAGCGGGTCATCCTCGGCGGTAGCGCCGCTTCTGTGAAGCTTGGTCATACCGCTGTTCATGTTTATCAGGTCGGAAAACATGGAACAGAATCCCAGGAAATTGTCAAGAATACCTGTGTGGTCAAACTTTTCCGAATTGATAGAAAGGATCCCCACCTCTGTAGGACGCATCATATCGTCAAGATTAATGCCCAGAGTAATGCTCTTTATCCTTGAACGCTCGGTAATAAGGTTCTGTATGTCCTTCTTGAGCTGGTCAAATCCGCTTTCGCTGTAAATAGAGGAAACATAGTCCCGGAGGCGTATGAGTCCCTCAGAACGGACAGGGCTTTCCGTAAGCGCCTTATGAATGCCCGTGATGCAGTCGATATAGACCTCCAGCTCCTTTAATCTGGTAATGAGCTGCCATATAGGAGCAGCGGTATCGTCACGGAAGGATTTTTCAAGTGTCTTTAGATATTCAAGCTCGCTGAGCATATCCTTGATCCTCTCCCTGAGGTCGGGAAAGTTCATCATGTCCTCAAAAATGTCGCGGCGATAGCAGATAACCTGCTCGTCACATTCAAGCCTGACCATCATCTGTCTGATAGTCTTTTTTTCGGCGTCGGTCTCGGATATATAATCAAGTACGCTGTCAAGCGAAAGATCGTTGCAGGTGTTCTCGTTGAGAATCTGGCATGATACGGTTTTTCCGGCAGGATAAAGCAGACTGAGTTCTTCGTTAGCAGCGTTTCTCATTTTGAATTCCTCCGTTTCATTTTTCAGCGGTTCTGTTCTCTTTCTGATTATATTTTACCGCAATGTAAACGGATAATCAATCAATCATTCAGTAACTCATTCAATTATAACAACAAGAAATAAACGCACTGTTTAGTTCGCTGCATCACAGATCAAATCATTCCTGTCCCGCGAAATATTCTTCTCTGTTTACAGACAGTTCAAGAATCCGCCACTTCTCTCCGAAAAGTTCACATATCTCACCGCTCTCCTGCGGAACATCGTGAAAGCCTGACGCCTTATAGCAGTGATACGCAGGCTGGTTGTTTTCAAATACGCCGATGGAAAGCTGTGCGGCATCTGCAATGCGGAAAGCGTAATCCATGGCAAGACGCACCATCTTCCTGCCCAGACCGCTGCCCCTTTTGCAGGCGTCAACTATCACAAAGCCAACGCGCAGAGACCGGCGGTTACCGTTAACGTATCTGAGTATGAAATGTCCCACTATACCGCTTTCGTCACAGGCAGTCATGGGATAGAAATTATCGGCCTCGGCACAGTCACCGTTAAGGTCGAAGTATTTCCGGTTCATATCCTCCTCGGTTATAGGATAATGGTCGTATCTGTCTGAGGTCCACTTTCTGAACACCGTTTCGTTTTCGCACCATGAAAGAATGGTTCCGGCATCTTCTTTTTTATATGGTCTTAAATACATGATATTCTCCTCCTGTCCGGATTTATGATTCAACCCATAAACCTTCGGTCAATAATTATTATACACCGCCGGCAGACTGCTTACAACGATATTATCCCCTGAATCCGTGAAACTCTGAAAACGATAAACAGCGTTTTCGGGGGATGTCAGGGGGGACTTTTCCGCAAAAGTCCCCCCTGACTCGCTCTCCGCAGAGAGCGAAACACTTTATCATTTAAGCCCGGCAAGGGGATGAATT
>JAFTCS010000043.1 GCA_017454565.1 Clostridia bacterium | reverse complement strand
GCAAGGCGGAGTGCCTCCGCTGTCGAGTTTGTTTTGGAAAGAAATTAACATTTGGAACGAGTTAACTTTCAAAAACTATATTGGGAGCGGCAGCTTGCCGCTGAAAAGGCTTGAGCGAAACTTTATTGTTTAATTGAATAAAAGTATAAACAGTTTTGAATACAGAGGGGAACGATGATCTATGATAAAAAAAGGTGATGTCATAAACGGAACATACAGGATAGAGGATCAGATCGGCGCCGGCGGAGGCGGTACGGTGTATAAGGCATATCATCTCAGGCTGGAAAAGTACGTTGTTGTAAAACGCATAAACGATGCCTGGGTCGGTCTGATGGATTCCCGCAAGGAGGCCGACATTATAAAGAACCTCAAGCACCAGTTTCTTCCTCAGGCCTACGACTTTCTGCGCATGGAGGACGGCATCTATACGGTTATGGATTTCGTGCCCGGTGCTTCCCTTGACAAATATATAAAAAGCGGTTACAGATTCACTCAGCAGCAGGTGCTTTTCTGGGCAAAGCAGATAACCGAAGCTCTCATATACCTGCATGGGCTGAAACCCCCTATCATACACAGCGACATAAAGCCTGCAAACATTATGATAGATTTAGAGGGCAATGTCTGCCTTATAGACTTCAATGTTTCTATGACCAGTACGCCGGACAGCAGTATCAGCGCCACCAGCCGCGGATATGCGGCTCCTGAGCAGTACCTTAATGTTGACCCCATAAACCAGCCCGAACCCGGCAAGCCCTACAGACCCAGATTCCAGTTTGATATGGACACGGCTCTTGACCAGCGTTCGGATATTTACAGCCTTGGCGCTACCCTTTATCATCTTATGACGGGTCAGCGTCCGCCTAAGCTGCCGGAAACCAAGCTTCCGCCCATACCTGCCAGCCTGCCGGATTTTGACGAGGCTCTGATAAACATTGTCAACAAAATGACTCACTATGACCCCAGAGAAAGGTACCAGACCGCTCAGGAGGTATATGACGACCTGAACAACATAAAGAAGCTTGATAAACGCTACCGCAGTCACAAGCGCTCAAAACTTATAGTGAACGTGGTGTTCCCGGTCATAATGGTGGGCGCAGTGGTGCTGGGTACAGCCGGATTCATGCAGATGAGAAAGGAAGGCGACACCGCCTTTGACGATAAGATAACCTACGCCGATACTCTGGTGAGCAATAAGGATTACGAAAACGCTCAGAAGGTTTATGAAGAGGCCATCTCCCTAAAACCGGACAGGATAGAGCCATACAGCGGCATGCTCATGGTCTATTCGTCGCAGTATGATTATGAAAAGGTGATCGAATACGGCACCAATGCTCTTGCACAGCACAATTTTGAGGGCGCAGGAAATTCCGACAAGCAGATAGCTCAGTTTGAGTATATTTTGGGAGACGCCTATTTTGTTGAAGAAAACTACGAAAAGGCCGTTGAGCATTATAAGAAAGCGGTAGAGTTTGACCAGAGCAATCCGGAGTATTACCGCGACTTTGCAATCGCCCTGTCAAGAAGCGCATACGTTGACAGTGCAAACGAGATGCTGCAGAAGGCGGTTGACCTTGGACTGGAAAATGCTTCGATATCTCTTGCAAAGGCCGAGATCGAATTTGCAAAGGGCAATTTCAGCGAGGCTGCCGAAGGCTTCAAAAAGGCTGCCCAGACATCTTCGGACAGTGCGATAACACAGCGCGCTTATCTGTATCTTTGCAGGGCTTATGACCGTATGGGCGACTATGACAGCATAATAGATACCATTTCAAAGAATGTGGGCGTGTTCACAAACGACAACGTGCGCATAGCCAACATAATGTGTGCCGAAGCCTATCTGAAAAAGGCCGACGCAGCTACGGGCGAACAGCGCAGTCAGTATGCTCAGCACAGCATTGAGTATTACATCAGAGTAAAGGATGCCGGGGGTGCGTCTGAGCAGACTTTGTTCAATCTGGTCACAGCCTATCAGTATATCAACGACAACAGGAATGCGCAGGCTATACTCAACGATATGGTCAGGGATTATCCCAATGACCCGGACGTTTACGCAAGACTGGCTATACTGGAGGCCGACAAGCAGGCTGAACTGAGCCAGACCCTCAGGAACTATGATAACTTCAAAAAATACTATGACAAGGCCGAAAAGCTCGACCAGCACAACAGGGTGAGCGGTACAAGCAGCACCTATATAAAGACTATGGAGCAGCTTATGCAGCGACTCAAGGACAATAACTGGATCAAGGAGTGATTTCTATGACAATGGGAGCGATTATGTTTTACGGCGGAATAGGTCTTTTTGCGGCGGCGCTTATCGGAATGATAATAGCCAATGCGGTGCTTTCTTCAAAGGGAAAGAAGCTAAAGGAGCTTATGAAGGACCGATACGGCGAGTGAGCGTCTGACAGGGCAGGACGGTGCAGGATGTGCTGCACGGAATGAAGGGAAGAAAGCGTATGAAGCAAAAAAGGATAGCGGTGATAAATGACTTTTCAGGTTTCGGAAGATGCTCGATGATGGTGTCGGTGCCGATAATATCCGCCATGAAAATACAGTGCTGCGGACTGCCTACGGCTATACTTTCAAACCACACGGGATATAAAGATTTCTTCTTCGATGATTATACCGATAACATGCGGGAATATTATGAAAAGTGGAAGAAGCTTGAACTGCATTTTGACGGGATATACACGGGTTTTTTAGGTTCTGTGCGGCAGGTGGGTATCGTTGAGGGATTCATTGAGGAATTTGCAGACAGGGATACCCGCATTATCGTTGACCCGGTGATGGGGGACAACGGCAGAAGATATGCCACCATAGGCGATAACCTGTGCCGTGAGATAAGAAAGCTGCTGCCGCTTTCCTCTATAATAACGCCCAACCTTACGGAAGCGTGTCTTTTGGCAGGTATTGAATATCGTGAGATCGGCGCCGATGAAGAGGAACTGAGAGCACTTGCGGTAAAACTCAGCCGCTGCGGAGCAGGGAATATAGTCATAACCGGCATATCCGACGGAAATGATATCTGTGATTTTGTGTGGCAGGAAAACGGTAGGTATGAGCTGCTAAGACAGCCATGTACCGGTTCGGCACACGCAGGTACGGGGGATGTTTTTGCTTCTATAATCGCCGCCGACGCAGTAAACGGAGTGGACTTCCCGGATTCCGTGAAAAGAGCGGCGTCCTTCGTAGGCAGGGCTATCGCGCTTTCTGATATGATGGAGGTGCCGTCTCAGGACGGAGTGTGCTTTGAGGAGATACTCGGAGAGCTTGCAAAATAAACTCAGGCTCAGAGTTATCGGACAGGTCTGATAGTTAATATTAACATTTATATTCGTCAAATACAGGAAATAAATCTTAAAATTGCAGAATTTTTCATAAATTGTTGTAAAGGAAGTATTCTTTGTGCTATGATAAGGAAAAGTAAAAAGGCTTTGAATTCAGTTTGACCGAAAGGAAAAGGTTAGATATGAAAATTAGAAAAGGTCTGAAATATTTGCTTGTTCATGTTATGGCGTCGCTGGTGCTTATTTCCGGGACAGCTATGGTAAACGCGGAACCGGGTGATACTTCGGAATTTCCGCCGGCTGAGCAGTCGGAAACGGATGATCCGGGTACGGTAACATCCGGAACGGAAGAGCCGATAGACATTCCCTTTGACCCGGAGCCATCTCAGGTGTCTGAACCATCACAGACGGAGGAACCTGATCCCGAGCCTGTATCCCAGCCGGATCCGGAGCCTGAGCCTGAACCGAGCGAGCCAAGCGTAGTTGTCTATCCTGCAGAGCCAAGCGTTCCGGACTATCATCAGGAGAGTCAGATCAGCAGCTATATACCTGAGCCAAGCCATATTTATATTTATGACGATAACAACGACCATTACGAATACAGCTATGTAAACCAATATGAGACCACTGAGCCGGAATATGATGAGTATTCCGATGTATACGAAGAAGTATCCGAAGAACCGGAAAGGGATACCTCATCGCTGGATATCTCAGACTACGAGCTGTCAGACACTATGGTGCTGACGCCCCAGGACTGGGAGCAGCTTAAGAAGGAGAATCAGGGTGAGACTTCTACCTTTGAGCTGAAACCGTCTCCTGCAAGTACAAAGACCACCGATGCTTTCAAGAAACTCAAGGAAGAAAGCAAGGGCGGAAATGACGACTGGATATTTCTTGTGTGGGGCATAGCACTGCTCAGCGTCGGAGTTATTGCTATAGGCGCAGTGATAGTCACCACTGTCATATCCAAGAAAAAGCGCAGAAAATAAGTGTTCATAGGACGGCTCGGATCAGACGGCACTGAACGTCTGTCCGTTTACATACATCAGAAACGGAGGAAACTGTCAGAATGGAAAATCAAGAAATTTTGGAAATGAAAAAGAATGCCTGCAAGGTGAGAATGTACGCTATCGAGGGTGTGTTCAATGCAAAATCGGGTCATCCCGGCGGTTCGCTTTCTGCGGCTGACATTATAACATATCTCTACTTCAAGGAGATGAATGTTGACCCGAAGAACCCCGCTGATCCTGACAGAGATCGTTTTGTGCTCTCTAAGGGTCACTGCTGTCCGGGGCTTTACGGCGCACTTGCTCTTAAGGGATATTTCCCGGCAGATGAGATCAAGTCTCTCAGACACATCGGCGCAATGCTTCAGGGTCATCCCGATATGAAGGGTACTCCCGGAGTGGATATGAGCTCAGGTTCGCTTGGTCAGGGCATCTCAGCCGCCTGCGGTATGGCTCTGGCAGGAAAGTATGACAAGAAGGATTACAGAGTATACGCTATGCTGGGTGACGGCGAGTGTGAAGAGGGTCAGGTATGGGAGGCAGCCATGTTTGCTTCTCACAATAAGCTGGATAATCTCTGCGTTATCGTAGACTTCAACGGTTTACAGATAGACGGCCACGTAAATGACGTTGCCGGTCTTGAGCCGCTTGACAAGAAGTTTGAGGGCTTCGGTTTTGAGGTCATCAAGATAGACGGACACAACTATCAGGAAATTGAGGATGCTCTGAATAAGGCAAAGACTATAAAGGGCAGACCTACAGTTATAATTGCCAATACCGTCAAGGGCAAGGGCGTTTCTTATATGGAGAATGCAGTGGGCTGGCACGGCAAGGCTCCTAACGCAGACGAATATAAGATCGCAATGGACGAGCTTAACGCACAGCTTAAAGCATTGGAGGCATAATCATGGCAGAAACAAAAAAGATCGCAACAAGAGAAAGCTTTGGTATGGCACTTTGCGAGCTTGCAAAGGAGCACCCCGAAATAATCGTACTGGATGCAGACCTGGCTGCTGCAACCAAAACAGAAATTTTCAAGAAAGCATATCCCGACCGTTTCTTTGACTGCGGCATTTCCGAGGGCAACATGATAGGCGTTGCTGCCGGTCTTGCAAGCTGCGGAAAGGTACCTTTTGCGGCATCCTTCGCAATGTTTGCTACAGGCAGAGCTTACGAGCAGATAAGGAACTCTGTGGGTTACCCCCACCTTAATGTAAAGATCGCAGGCTCACACGCGGGTATTTCAGTCGGTGAGGACGGCGCTACCCATCAGTGCTGTGAGGATCTGGCTCTTATGAGAACAATTCCCGGCATGGTAGTGCTGAATCCTGCAGACCACTATGAAATGGTAGAGGCTGTCAAGGCTTCTTACGCATATAATGGTCCGGTTTATATCAGACTCGGACGTCTTGCCATTGAGACCTTCAATGATCCCGAGACATACAAATTCGAGATAGGCAAGGGCATCACTCTGAAGGACGGCTCTGACGTTACCGTTATTGCTACAGGTCTGGTGGTAAATGAGGCTCTCAAGGCTGTAAAGGCACTTGAAGCAAAGGGCATCAATGCACGTCTTATAAACATGCACACCATCAAGCCTATTGACAAGGATATCATAATTAAGGCTGCCAAGGAGACAGGCAGCATCATCACCGTTGAAGAGCATAATGTTATCGGCGGATTGGGTGAGGCTGTATGCTCTGTTACTTCCGAATACTGTCCTGTAAAGGTCTCAAGGATAGGCATACAGGATGTTTACGGTCACAGCGGCCCGGCTCTCGGACTTCTTGCCGAGTTCGGTCTGGATGCAGCCGGTCTTGAAAAGAGCATCGAGACGATTGTAAAAAAGTGATATCCGGTTTGACCTGATATAAAAAGGACACATTTTCCATGCGGGAAATGTGTCCTTTGCTCATCTATGATTTGTGCTGCGGATTATCAGTCCTTATAGGATACAGCCTTGTCGTAAAGGTCTTCGACCTCTTTTGCGGGTTTTTTGGTTGCAAGTGTAACAATGACTGCGGCAATGAGTCCGGCAAAGAAGCCCGGAATTATCTCATAAATGCCGGTGTTGTAAACACAGGTGTTTGTGGGACTGTCTGCGGAAAGGAAGAGCAGCCAGCATATATCTGCCACGGCACCCACAGATATGCCCGCGATGGCGCCTGCAAAGCTGAAACGCTTCCAGAAAAGGCTGAGGATGATGGACGGACCTATAGCCGCACCAAAGAGTCCCCATGCGTTGGAAACCAGTCCCATAATGGATGCGGAGCCAGGATTGGATGCAATGAGCAGGGCGATGACCGCAATGGCCAGAACAACAAGGCGGCCGACCCACTGCATTTCCTTGTCGCTTGCCTTGCCCTTTCTGAAAACAGGCTTGTAAAGGTCGCTGGAGAAGGATGAGGATGCCGAAAGCAGCTGGCTGTCGGCGGTGCTCATGGATGCCGCAAGCACAGCCGAAAGAAGAATACCGGAAATGATGCCGGGGAAGATCTTTCTGACCATGATGATGAATACTGTTGAATTCTTGCTTGTGGTCTCGTCATAGCCAAGAAGCATAAGGCCGATGATACCGATGGCAACTGCAAAGACAAGTATGAGCAGTGTCCATGAGATGCCTATTATTGCTGATTTCTTCATGTCCTTCTGTGAACGCATAGACATAAAGCGGATGATGATGTGGGGCATGCCGAAGTATCCGAGACCCCAGCCAAGACCCGATACAATGGATTTCCAGTCGGAAAAGGCGTTCCAGAAGTCGGGGTTGGATGAAATGTGAGAGGCTTGTGACATATCTACCATAGACATGGCAAAAATAGGAGCGATGAGCATTCCGCCGAGGATAAGCAATCCCTGGAAGAAGTCTGTCCAGCATACTGCCGAGAAGCCGCCAAGGAATGTGTAACCCACAATTATGATCGCCGCAAGATACATGGCAAGAGTCGGGTCCATGCCGGTGACGGTGTTAAAAAGTGTGCCGCAGGCCTTGAAACTGGATGCCGAGTAAACCGTGTAGGCCAGAAGGAACACTATTGCACAGATGACCTGAAGCGCGTTGGACTTTGCAAGGAAACGGTTTTTCAGGTACTGCGGTATGGTGATGGAGTCGTTTGCCACGATAGAGAACCGGCGCAGACGCGGCGCTTCAACTATCCAGCTGATAGCGTAGCCTAAAATAAGACCGATAGGTATCCAGATATTTCCCAGACCTGTTGCATAAATTGATGTAGGGAGACCCATGAGCACCCATGCGCTCATGTCTGAGGCGCCTGCCGAAAGAGCAGTTACCCACGGACCCATTTGCCTGCCTCCGAGGAAATAGGTCTTTTCGCTGCCGTTTTTCTTGGTTTTGATGAAGAAGAATACACCAATGCCAAGCATGAATGCGAGATAGATGATGAATACGATGATTTCAGACCAATCCAAATTAATACCTCCAAAATGGTAAATTTTGCATAAGCGAGTATCATTATAACATAATATATCTTTTTTGTAAATCTGTTAAAAGAAATCTGTAGAAAATAACAGGCGTTTTTTTGTAGAAATAGTAGAAATATCTGAAAAAATGTATTATAATATGAGCACATCGGAAGGAGAGTATTTACATGGCTGAGGTCAACAGGCAGAAGGTCATTGTCAAAACGAGCATAATAGGTATTGCTTCAAATATTCTTTTGGCAGGCTTCAAGGCTGTGGTAGGGCTGCTTTCAAATTCCATTGCCATAGTTCTTGATGCCGTAAACAATACAAGTGATGCTCTTTCGTCCATTATTACGGTCATAGGAGCGAAACTTGCCGGCAAACCCGCTGACAAGGATCATCCATACGGTCACGGAAGATATGAGCACATCAGTGCGGCAGTGATCGCGGTTATCATTCTCTACGCCGGCATTGCATCGCTGGTTGAATCGGTGAAGAATATAATTCATCCGGAAACGCCCGATTATTCGGCGGCAACCTTCGTTGTGGTGGGTGTGGCTGTGGTCATAAAGATCTTTTTGGGGCTGTATTTCAGAAAGACCGGCAAGAGTGTGGAATCCGACGCTCTTGTGAATTCTGGTACGGATGCTCTCCAGGATGCTGTGATCTCTGTATCGACCATAGTTGCGGCAGTCATATTCCTGATCTGGGGTCTGAGTCTGGAGGCTTATCTTGGTGTTATCATTTCCGGATTTATCATCAAGGCAGGTATTGAAATGATCCGAGACACCATAAGCAAGCTGCTGGGAGAGAGAGCTGACAAAGAGCTTTCCGATGCCGTGAAAAAGACTGTTTGTGAAACAGAGGGAGTTTTAGGAGCCTACGACCTTATTCTAAACAGCTATGGTCCCGGAAGATGGCTTGCTTCGGTGCATATTACGGTTCCTGATACATGGACAGCCACTAAGATAGATACGGTCAGCCGTGAGATAATGCACAATGTGGCGGTGAAAAATCAGGTTCTTGTAACTGCCGTGGGAATATATTCGCACAATACCGGCAGTGACGAGATCGCGAAAATACGAACTGCCGTTGCAGAGATAACCGGTTCAGAGGAATTTGTCATACAGATGCACGGATTTTTCTGTGACATTGAAAAAAAGGAGATCCGCTTTGATATTGTAATAGATTTTAAGGCTCCGGACAATGAGAAGCTGATTGAAAATATAAGGAAAAAGGTCAGGGCGCTGTACCCGGAATATAATGTAACGATACAGCCCGACGCTGATTTTACTGATTAATGGAGTTGAAAAGTAATGGGAAAAAGAAAAAACAGCGAAACGATGAAATATCTTGTTCTGACAGCAATTTTAAGCGCAATGGTGTATGTGCTGACATCCTTTGTAAAAATTCCCACACATCAGGGGTACATCCATGTGGGTGACGGCATAATTTACCTTGCGGCATCTCTTCTGCCGCTGCCCTATGCAATGCTTACCGGCGCTATCGGGGCAGGGCTTTCGGACTATCTTTCGGGCTACCCCATGTGGGTGCTGCCGACCGTCATCATCAAGGCTCTTAGCGTGGCAGCCTTCAGCAGTGCCGGACAGCATATTATCTGCAAGAGAAATATTATCGCCCTGGCTCCTGCCGTGATATGCTGCATAGGAGGCTATTATCTGGCTGCTGTGATGCTCTACGGAGACTGGGGCGCAGCTCTTCTGGATATCCCCACCAACGCCATACAGTCTGCGGCAAGTATAGCGCTGTTTGTCTTTCTGGGTTTCTCTCTTGACAAAATGTCCTTCAAACGCCGTTTTCTCTCGGCGCCTAAATCGGTGACTAAAAAAGAACAGTGATCTTACGCACGGTGCTCCCTTAACCCGGAGTACCGTGCTTTTGTCAGTGGAACTTTTGCGGAAAAGTCCCCCCGACGTCTCGCCTGTCGGCTCGGTCGGCGCTTCTGCTTCGCAGAGGTCTCCACCGGAGACCTGCGCCCCCGAAAACGTTGTTCGCGTTCGAAGTATACTCTGACCAAAACTAAACTGATCGCGGCTGTCACCAAGCTCCTGTGCGCAAGCGGCAAAGCTTCGGTTCGTACTCAGAGCTAAACGCAGTGAAGCGACCTCCGCGAATCGTCCAGTGGGGTCACGCACAGAAATTCTTTCAAAACAGACAACACAAAAGTTTTGGTCAAGCTTTTGTGGTTTCACAGGAAAAGGTTGACTTATTTTTATGAGGGGGGTATAATTATATTGGATAATTTGTATTATGCAGAAATAATCGGGAGGAAAGAATAATGAAGAACTATAACATTACACTGCTCAGGGGCGACGGCATCGGCCCTGAGATCGTAGGCGAGGCTGTAAAGGTGCTGGATAAAACAGCCGCTAAATTTGGCTTCAGTGTGACCTATACAGACGCGCTGCTTGGCGGCTGCGCTATCGACGCCACCGGTGTTCCGCTGCCGCAGGAGACCATTGACAAGTGCCTTGCGTCCGACTCTGTGCTGCTTGGCGCAGTGGGCGGTCCGAAGTGGGACACACAGCCCGGAAACAATCGCCCGGAAGCAGGTCTGCTCGGCATAAGAGGCGCCCTTGGTCTTTTTGCAAACCTCAGACCCGCAGTTATCTTTGAGCCGCTGAGAAACGCATCTCCTCTGAAAAGCGATATCATAGGCGATGCTATGGACATAATGATAGTAAGAGAGCTTACCGGCGGTATATATTTCGGCAAGAGAGGCACCTTTGAAGAGGATGGTGTAAAGGCAGCCTATGACACCGAAAAATATAACGTGAACGAGATCGAGAGGATCGGCAGGGTCGCTTTTGATATGGCTATGAAGCGCAGCAAGAAGCTCACAAGCGTTGACAAGGCAAATGTGCTGGATTCATCCAGACTCTGGAGAGAGACAATGAACCGTCTTTCAAAGGAATATCCCGAGGTGGAGCTTAACCATCTGTATGTGGATAACTGCGCTATGCAGCTTGTGAGAAATCCGAAGCAGTTTGACGTTATTGTGACCTCCAATATTTTCGGAGACATCATTTCCGATGAGGCTTCCATGATAAGCGGTTCCATAGGTATGCTGGCGTCTGCAAGCCTTAACAGCACAAAGCTTGGCATGTACGAGCCTATACACGGTTCCGCACCCGACATTGCAGGTCTGGGAATAGCTAATCCGCTGGCAACGATCCTTTCTGTTGCCATGATGCTCAGATATTCGCTTGACGAGCCTGCTGCCGCAGACGCTATCGAAAATGCTGTGGCAGAGGTGCTCAAGACCACAAGAACTCCGGATATTTACACAGAGGGCACCAAAAAGGTATCGACCACTGAGATGGGCGACGCCGTGTGTGCGCTTATATGAAAATATCGTAAGGTGGAATAGCTATGGATAATTTGAATCTTGCGCTTACGCTGCTGATCGCCGGCTTTGTAATCGTATTTACGGTGCTTGTTTTGCTGATAATCATTATCACGCTGTACGGCAAGCTGATACAGGCAGCGCAGAAGACCTCGCAGAAACGCAGAGAAAAGAAAAAGGTCGTAGTGGTAGAGAACACCGAAAAGCCGGCTGAACCTAAGGCACCTTATATTCCAAAGGTGCAGGAGGATGACGGAGAGATACCCGGAGAGATCGTTGCCGTAATTGCGGCGGCGGTAGATGCTCTGTACGGTGAGAAGCCCCACCGCATCAGGTCTGTGAAGCGTTCGGGGAATGTTCGTTCTGCATGGGGCAGCACAGGCGTGATGCAGAATACAAGACCGTTCTGAGAGAACAGTCTCAGCTTTGCAAACTAACAGAAAGGAAGAAAATAAATGGACATTTTCTCTCAGCTCGGCAACGTTATTGTCGGACTGTTCCAATCTTCGGGATTGTGTCACCTCGGCTGGCAGAATTATGTGATGATCGTGATCTCTTTCCTGCTGATGTTCCTTGCCATAAAGAAGCAGTACGAGCCTTTGCTGCTGCTGCCCATCGCATTTGGCATGATGATAGTGAATATTTTCCCTGAGATCATGGCGAACCCCGTAACACAGATGCTCACCTTTGAGCAGGTGACGGCACAGGGCCTTGACCCTGCTTCGTATCCCACAAGCTCACAGTTGCTTACCAGCGCTCAGGCTGTGGCTGCCGGTTTCGACCCGATGACTCTTGACAAGGTAATGGTCGGCGAATCGGAATTCTATAAGGTCGTTTATTACACTGTTACCGAAAACGGCGGACTTTTCTATTATCTTTATCAGGGTGTACACCTGGGTATATTCCCGCCGCTTATTTTCCTCGGCATCGGCGCTATGACCGACTTCGGCCCGCTTATTGCAAACCCGAAGAGCTTTATTTTAGGTGCTGCGGCACAGATCGGTATTTTCATCACCTTTATCGGCGCAATACTCCTTGGCTTCCAGACGAATGAGGCAGGCTCGATCGCCATCATCGGCGGTGCAGACGGACCGACGGCTATATTCGTTACATCCAAGCTTTCACCTGAGCTGTTAGGCCCCATTGCAGTAGCGGCCTATTCCTACATGGCTCTGGTGCCCATTATACAGCCGCCTATAATGAGGCTTCTGACCACCAAGAAAGAGCGCTCCATCGTCATGGGTCAGCTCCGTCCGGTGTCAAAGCTTGAAAAGGTTATCTTCCCGATAGTGGTTGTGGTGCTTGTTGCCATACTTCTGCCGGATGCTGCTCCTCTTGTGGGTATGCTCATGCTGGGCAACCTCTTTAAGGAAAGCGGAGTGGTGGACAGAATCGCAAAGACCGCTCAGAACGAGCTTATGAACATAGTTACTATCTTTTTGGGTGTTACTGTTGGCGCAACGGCAAGCGGAACACTGTTCCTTACACCAAAGACCCTTGGAATAATCGCTCTCGGACTTATCGCATTCTGTCTGGGTACAGCCTGCGGTGTTCTTTTCGGCAAGATCATGTGCTGGGCGACCAAGGGTAAGATCAATCCTCTTATCGGTTCTGCGGGCGTTTCGGCTGTGCCTATGGCTGCACGAATCTCACAGAAGGTGGGTCAGGAGGAGAATCCTGCGAACTTCCTGCTCATGCATGCAATGGGCCCGAACGTAGCCGGCGTTATCGGTTCTGCGGTTGCGGCAGGTGTGCTTATCAGCGTACTGAAATAACAGTGAAATAACAGGCTTTTCCGGAAATCTCCGGGGAAGTCTGTTTTGTTTTGAAGTGAACAATAGAATTCTGGTCGGAACTTAATGCATCGCGGCTGTTACTAAGCCTCTATTAGCGAGGGTAAAGCTTCGGTTCGTACTCAGAACGGAGCTATCCACGCGCACAGTCATGTGCGGTCACGCACTGCACCGACAGGGCAAGAAAATAATTGTTATTTTCCTATTGAAAAAAAATCAGGGTTTGTATATAATAAAAGTAAAAATAACTAACACGGAGGTAATAACATGAGCAGTAAAAAACACATCAAACGCCCATTGTCAGCGGTTATGGCGGCACTTGTTGTTTTCAGCGGGGCTGCCGCTTTCGGCGGAGTCGCTTCGGTTGATGCCAGCGCAAGCCAGCTTGCAGTATCTGCGGGCAGTGTAGTCTCAGCATCATATCTCAGTTCATCCGCGATTACCAAAGGCGGCAGCGTCACGGTTTACGGAAAGGTTTCCGGCGGTACGTCTTCAAGCTATCTCTATGCTTACTACCTTAAAAAGCACTCATCAGAGAAGTGGTCTACCATAAAGGGCTTCAGCAGCGCCAAAAGCGTAAAGATCACTCCCTCTTCGGCAACTACTTATGATGTAAAGGTCGTGGCAAAGGATACAAGCAACAAGACCTATACTTCCGTTCTGACGCTCAATGTCTATGCTCCTCTGGTAAACAACAGCAAGGTATCAAAGGAGGAGATAGCTCTCGGTTCGTCAGTTACCATGAAGGGCGTGGCGACGGGAGGAAGCGGAAACTATGAATATGCTTTCTACAGCAAAATGTCCGGCACCACACAATGGAAAACCGTGCAGACATATTCCACAAACAAGTTTGCAACCTTTAAGCCTACCTTAACAGGCAACTACGACCTTATGATAAAGGTGAAGAACGATGTGGGCGGAATGGTAAAGAAAACATTTACCCTCAATGTAGTAAACCGTCTGGTGAATACCTCTACTATCAGCAGCACAGCTGTGAATGTAGGCAGTTCGGTTCTCCTTAAGGCTTCGGCAACCGGAGGAATCGGAAGCTATACATACGCCTATTATTCCAGAGATAAAGGAGCGACCACATGGAAGACCCTGCAGTCTTACAGTAAGACGAGCACCCTCGGAGTCGCCCTCCTGAATGAAGGAAAATATCAGTTCCTTGTAAAGGTCAAGGATCAGGCAGGCAATGTTTCCAGCAAGATATTCGATGCTGCGGCAGTTATTCCCGGCGCTGAAGCTCAGGCGGCTGAAATAAACAGCAAGATCATCAAATCCGGAATGTCGGATTTTGATAAGGTCAAGGCTATCCATGACTGGATCGTGCTCAACACCGATTATGATGTTGCAGGCGTCAGATCGGGCAACGTGCCTTCAACATCGTTCACGGCAAAGGGACTCTTTGATACTCACGTTGCAGTCTGTGACGGTTACTCAAAGGCGTTTGAGCTTATGGCTTCCCTCGCAGGGCTTGAGGTCAACCGCGTTACCGGAAAAGCTTCCAGCGGCGGCAAGCTTGTCAGCCACGCATGGAACCAGGTAAAGGTTGACGGCAAGTGGTACAATATTGACGTGACATGGGATGATCCCACAACAAGCGAAGGCCCCGGCGACTATCTGAATTACACATATTTCCTGGTACCGGATTCGATGATCGACAAAAACCATACTGCAGAAAGTGTAAAGAACACCTGTACGGCTGCTCAGCCTGCCGACAAGCTTTTCCCGAATCTGATCGAGGACGAAAAGGCAGACGGCAGTATCGTATACCGCTGCGAAACCGAAGCTCAGTTCAAGGTATATGTTGCCAGTATGTCACCCACAAAGTCGGCTACATACAAGTTCATCTATAAAACAAATGATGGAGGCAGTGCCTGGGATTTGATAAAAGCCAACAAACCCAACGGATACTACGGAATCAAAGCGGCGTGGGAGACGTGGAAGATAGACGGATACTGGATCATTACAGTGACCATTACCCCTTGTTGATGAAAAGATATAATCGGAAGGGATGGATAACCAATGTATGACGAGCTGAAAAAGGTCATAGAGCAGAGCGACAATATAGTGTTCTTTGGCGGAGCGGGCGTATCTACCGAAAGCGGCATACCGGATTTCCGGAGTGTGGACGGTCTTTACAATCAGAAATACAAGTATCCGCCCGAGACCATACTTAGCCACACTTTCTTTATCCACTATACAAAGGATTTCTACGACTTTTACCGCGAGAAAATGATATGTACCTCTGCAAAGCCCAACAAGGCTCATCTGGCTCTTGCAAGGCTTGAGCAGCAGGGCAAGCTGAAAGATGTGGTCACACAGAATATAGACGGTCTGCATCAGGCTGCCGGCAGCAAGAAGGTCTATGAGCTTCACGGCTCTGTGCTGAGGAACTACTGCATGAAGTGCCATAAGTTTTATGACCTTTCCGCCATTACCGACAGCAAGGACGTACCCAAATGCACCTGCGGAGGCCTCATAAAGCCGGATGTGGTTCTTTATGAAGAGGGTCTTGACGACAAGACAGTTCACGGTGCTGTGCGCGCCATTTCCAAGGCGGATGTTATCATAATTGGCGGAACCTCGCTTAATGTTTATCCTGCGGCGGGATTCCTGAATTATTTCAGCGGCAGCAAGATAGTTCTTATCAATAAGTCTGCGACCTCCTTTGACGATCAGGCAGATATTGTTATCCGCGACCCTATAGGTCAGGTGCTTGATGCGGTTGTGCCGTATTGATCTGCGTATTATCAAAAACCGAAAGCCGTTCAGGTCTGTTTTTCAGACTTGAACGGCTTGATTATTATAAAAAGTATAAATTTAGAGCCTGAGATGTCAGGGACTTTCAGAGTCTCGCCTGTCGGGTGCGTGGTCGCACTGAACGATTTTGTTTTGGAACACTGTTTTGCACCAATACTGTGTGTATTACCAAAACTAAATCGACAGCGGAAGCATTCCGCTCGGTGCTTCTGCGGTGCCTCGGTCTCCACCGGAGACCCGCACCCCTTGACCCTGCAAGGCGGAGTGTCTCTGCTGTTGAGATTGTTTTGTAAAGTAATTAACATTTGGAACGAGTTATAGTAGACGACAAAAATATTCTTACTTAGACTGATATCCGAAGGGGTGTGGGGGCGACCGGAAAGCCCCCACAATCAGCTGATGATTTATCAAAGTATAAATAATAATGTCGTTTACTATAAACAGGCTCTTAGAACGAAACGCAGTGAAGCGACCCCCGCGAACAGGGGTCCAGCGTCACGCTGGCCGCGAATCGGGAGCGCAGGTTATGCGCTGAAGAGGCGGGTAACCTCGAATTTCAGCGGCGCATGCTCCTTTTGCGAAAGTGCAGGGTCCTTGGCAAGAAGCTTCTGGGCTGCTTCGCGGGCGGATTCTACCGATACCATGTCGGTGAGCTTGGCGGTGCGCAGCTCGGGCAGACCGTGCTGCCGTGTGCCGAAAAAGTCGCCCGGCCCTCTCAGGCGCAGATCCTCATCCGCGATGATAAAGCCGTTGTTGGTGCGGCACATTACCCGCAGACGCTCCAGTGTGGCAGGTGAGGCTGCGTCCGAAACCATTATGCAGTACGATTTTTCAGAGCCTCTGCCAACACGTCCGCGCAGCTGATGAAGCTGCGAAAGTCCGAAACGCTCGGCGTTCTCAATGACCATTATGGTGGCGTTCGGTACGTTCACACCCACTTCAATAACAGTAGTTGAAACAAGAATGTCTGTTTTACCCGCTGCGAAAGACGTCATAACGCGCTCTTTCTCGGCGGGTTTCATTCTGCCGTGCAGCACTGCAATACGGCAGTCGGCAAGTATGCTTCCGGCGAGCTTCTCCGAATATTCCTCGGCGGAAACAAGTCCGGTGTCGTTCTGCTCCACCAGTGGGCAGACTATATAGCACTGGTTGCCCTTTTCGATGTGCTTTTTAATAAAGCCGTAGAGCCTGCTTCGCTTTTCACCGCTGATAAGATAGGTCTCTGTGGGCTGACGTCCGGGAGGCATCTCGTCAATGACCGAAAGGTCGAGGTCTCCGAAGATCATCAGGGCAAGGGTTCTGGGAATGGGTGTGGCGGACATTACTATAATGTGCGGGTACTCGCCCTTTGATGTGAGGGCGGAACGCTGAGCCACACCGAAACGGTGCTGCTCGTCGGTTATCACAAGACCTAACTTTCTGAACTCGACATTTTCTGAGATGAGCGCATGGGTGCCTATGAGAATATCTGTCTTGCCGCTTTGAAGGTCTGATAGTATCTGTCGGCGCTCGGACTGCTTTGTTGACCCGGTGAGCAAAGAAACATGCAGTCCTGTTGCCTCAAAAAGCTCATGCAGACTTTGAAAGTGCTGCTCTGCGAGTATCTCGGTGGGTACCATAAAAGCGCACTGTAACCCGTTTTTTGCTGCTGTATGGCATACTGCGGCGGCAACTGCCGTCTTTCCGCTGCCAACGTCGCCCTGGATCAGCCGGTTCATAGGTCTGCTGCCCTCCATCATGTCGGTTATGCACTGGTCGATGACGGTGCGCTGAGCTTTTGTAGGGCTGTAGGGCAGGTGAGAGAAAAACTCATCGGTATAATCTGTTTTTATCTTATGTGAAGTAACCGTCAGTCGGTCACTGCTGCGCAGGCCTACTCCGAGCTGAAGGATAAACAGCTCCTCAAACACCAGACGTTTTCTTGCCTGTTCGCAGGCGGCGTGGTCGGCAGGGAAGTGGATGTTTCTGATAGCAAAGCCCAGATCGCAAAGACCGAACTCGCTTCTGACGCTTTCGGGAATTGGGTCGTTGGTCTTTTCGGGCAGCATAGCCACAGCCTGACGTACAGCGCGCTCTATCTGACGGGTGCCAAGCTCGGCGGTCTGCTGATATATCGGGCGGATAGCGGCCATAGAGGTGCTTTCCACCTGGGGAGAGGCCATTTCAAAGCCGGAAACGGTGCTTTTCAGACTGCCGTAGAAGATGAATTCCCCGCCCTGCCTGATGCGGTCGTAGGTATATTTCTGATTGAAAAAAGTGACGGTCATATAGCTGTCGCCGTCTGTCACGGTCACACGGAACACGGTCATATTGCCGCGTATACGGGCAGGCGGTCTGGCGCTTTCGACTGTGCCTTTTATACAGACGTTTTCGCCGCGAGGTGCTTCCGAGATCTTACAGGGCTTGCTCCAGTCCTCGTATGTTCTGGGATAAAAGCGCAGCAGAGCACCAACGCTGTCAATGCCTAATTTGCTGAACTGCTCCGCCTTTTTGGGACCGATCTTATCAAGTGCTGTCAGAGGTGTCTTAAAAAGGGACGCCAAGATATCACCGCCTTTATATAATTTATTGTTCAATCAGATAAAACCATAAAGTTTTGCGCAAGCTTTTTCAAAAGCTTGCGGGGTCAAGGGGGTGCAGGTTTCCGGTGGAGACCTCTGCAAAGCAGAAGCACCGACCGAGACTCAACGCCCTCCGATATTCAGACTTTCTTGCCTGTCCCTGATAAAGGACAGGCTCTCTTATTATTGTACAATAGTATCGTTATTCGTTTATAACATTGATATGACAGCTTTTCATGGTGGCGAGGGCGGCTGCGTGTGCCTGAGGAGTCACACCGGCGCAGCAGGCGGCGTCTACTGTAATGTCGGCTTCGCAGAAGTGCGCTTTAAGAAGCAGAGCATTTGACACTACACAGATATCCGTGCACAGACCGATGATCTCTATGCTCATGTCATCGCCTCCGGCTGCCTTCTCCATAAGAAGAGGAAGAGTAACAGAACCAAAGGTGAGCTTTTCTACCGGAGTGTAGGTTTTTTTGCTCAGGGCAGCGGCAACGGCCTTGTCAAGCCGCCAGCCCTCCGTGTCTTTGATGCAGTGGGGAACAGGAAGCTTTTTGCCCTCCATGGTGCTCATGTAATCATCATAGTGAGTGTCAAGGGTGGCGTAGATATCACCGTCAAAGTTCTCGATCTTTTTTACAACTGCCGGAACGATAGCAGCGGCTTCTTCAGAGCCGAGTGCGCCGTCCACAAAATCTTTCTGCATATCAACTACTACAAGAAATTTTTTCATAGCGGGTCAATCCTTTCTGTCGGCCTCGCGCTTTATGTGGAAAGCTACCGAGCTTTTAAGATAGTTAAGATAATCGTCATCGCGGCACATGGCTTTTTCGGGATTATCGGAAAGCTTTGCCACGGGTCTGCCGTTTACATACTGGAGCTTTATAACGATGTTCAGGGCGTTTTCACAAGTGTCGTTGGAGCAGAAGGTGCCTATGCCGAAGGATACCTTTGTTCTGCCGGTAAAGTGGTCGTAAAGCTTCTGAGCCTTGTCAAAGTCAAGACTGTCGCTGAAAAGCAGAAGCTTGGTGCGAGGGTCAACGCCGTATTTTTCGTAGTGATTTATTATTTTTTCGCCCCATTCAAACGGGTCGCCGCTGTCATGGCGTACACCTGAATAGTTGTTGACCATTGAGCGGTTGAAATCCAGCAGGAAAAGCTCGGTCGTAATGGTATCGGTCAGGGCGGTGCCGTTGTCGCCCTTGTATTCATCGTACCAGTCGTTCATGGCGTACTGATTTGTATATGCCAGCGGTATCTGGTCGATGCCCTGATACATCTGTACAAACTCGTGGGCATAGGTGCCGATGGGCGTAAGATCGTACTTCATTGCAAGGTATACGTTGGAGGTGCCCACGCAGTTCTGGGTCTCGCTGGTCAGACGCTTTACCACGGTGTCCTCCCACTCCCGTGAGAGCCTTCTGCGGCAGCCGAATTCGGCGAATCTGAACGTGTACTTTCCGGAATTGAAATCCTTTATTTTCTGGTCAAGCCTTTCCTCTGCGGAGCGCCTGAGAGTCTCATAGTCAAAGTTCATCCGGAAATAGACCTCGTTGACTATTTCGAGAAGATAGATCTCAAACTGCATTGCGGAGAAAAGGGGACCGTTTACGACTATATCCAGTTCGCCGTTTTCGCTGCGGCTAACGGTGACGTACTCGCGGATAGGTCTCCACAGGCGCAGAAATTCAACGTAGTCGCGCTTGATGAAACGAATCGAACGCAGATAGTCAAGCTCCTTTTTGGTAAATCGCAGGGTGCAGAGGTGATCTATCTGGTCGTTGATCTCCTGCACGACCTCCTCTGAAAAAGTAACGCCTTTATTGCGGCACTTGAAATAATACTCGCCGCAAAGGTCGGTGTGCTTGTGGAAAATGACCTGATCCATGTTGAACTTATACAGGTCGGTGTCGAGCAGCGAGGTGACAATGGGTTCCAGTTTCATTTTTGTCTGTCCTTTCTGGATAATATACGAATTGTATAGTAATTGGTGTTTATACTAATAGTGATAATGCTTGCTGAAATATACAAATGGTAATAAAATATAAAAATACAAATAGTATAATACTAATTGTAATAATATACTGTTTGTAATGTAATTAAACGGCTGCAAAATTTATACCTGCGGTAAATATATACTATCTGTAAAATATACTAAAAGTAATACGATATGTAACTATGCCTGAAATATACGTATAGTAATATACTAATGAGTAATACTATTTGTTATAAAATCAATAAAAATGTATACTACTAGTAAATAACATTATAATAATACAAACAGTATAATAATAAAAGCAAATTATAGTAGACAACAAAAATATTCTTACTTAGAGTGATATCCGAAGGGGTGTGGGGGCGACCGGAAGGCCCCCACAATCAGCTGATGATTTATCAAAGTATAAATAATAATGTCGTTTACTATAGTATGACACTTGTAACTGAGTTATGTACCAACATAACCTTCCAAAACGCATTGATTAACTGCTGCCAACAGTTTGTCGATGCGTTTTTCTTTGTCATATTAAGTAAACCATGGGACTCACCTCTCCTCTCAATCGTTACCACTGATTCTTTGGATCGTTCAGCATATCAACATACTCGTCAATATACTTTCTGCACTCATCATTATCTGATGATGTCGCTATTTCGCTGAGCTTTTTTTGCAGAGCATCAATAAACGATTCATTGGAGCGGTAGTATTCTTCCTTAAAATCCGGAACCAATTCAGATAACCTCCGGCTGATTCCATCATTTCCAAGTTTCCATTCCTTTATCAGATCAAGAGCGGATCGTGAATCAGAAAATGCTGTTTCTTCTGACATAGGAAGTTCTTTCAGCATGTTTTTATACCGGGTAAATCTTATCTTTTCTTCGACGATGTTACCGGCGATCCTGAATAACAGATTTTTACTGATAAAACTATCAATAACGGATTGTATCAGCTCCATCTGATCAGCATATCGCATCACGGTTTCTACACCGTTATATCTCCACGGTGTCAATAATTGCTGAACAGCTTCGTCGCTCAGGTTAAGCTGAACCCCTAATTCTCTCAGCTTGGGATCAAGTGTTTTTGATCTGGTTCTGCCCAGAATATAGTCAGTACTCACCTCGTAATAATCTGCCATTTTTGCAAGATTGCAGGCAGAGCATTCAACCGTTCCTTTCAGGTACTTCATCAAAGTCTGGTAGGGGATTCCCATAGCTTCCGCCTGCTTCGGAATAGTAAGAGTTGAATCATTCATACATTTATCTTCTATTAGTGCAAACAGATTCTCAGATATTGTTTCTTTCATATGCAGCGTTCTCCTCTCATATAGGATAGTTTTTATGATTTCTATAATATATTATAGTTTCACCGTAAAAGTTTGTCAAGCTGTTTTTCACAAATATGCTTTTTTCGTGTTATCTGATTGAAATCCAAATTCATATCCTCTATAATAGAATGAGATATGATCTAACTCAGATTTCGGGACGTGATACAATGATAAACGCAAAAGAACAGCAAAAGGCTGCAAAGGAATTTGCAAAGCGATGGAAAGACAGAGGATATGAGAAAGGCGAGTCAAATCTATTCTGTGAAGTCTTCGTCAACGTCATTGTATTCTCTTAATACTCTGAAAAATTCTCGTACCTTTTCATTGATATCAGGAATCTGTTTTTTAAGCCTTTTATCCATTTTTACTTTATAATTATATTCTTTTTCGGGTATGCTTTTGATTTATCAACTATTTTGTGATATTACCTGAAAAAGAGAAAAACTGTATATTGCTTTTTTTGTGAGGACTGATATAATAGTGTTAATGAATGTGGCGCACTAGATTACAGGAAAGCGGATGAGATACAATGTACGTTTCATTGAGGGATGAAATATACGAATACGCAAAAAAGAAATATCATACAAAACCGGAATATCTATGGATGAGATTCCCGGGATATGCGGTGCTGAGACACACGGACAATAAAAAGTGGTACGCCATTGTCATGAACATCAAAGGGAGCAAGTTGGGTCTTGACAGTGAGTATCAAGTGGATGTGCTGAATCTCAAAATTGACGATCCGCTGTTTTATGATATGCTGATACACCAAAGCGGTTATTTTCCGGGTTATCATTCAAGCAAGAGAAAGTGGGTCTCGGTGCTTCTTGACGGTACGGTGAGTATGGAAGAAATTTGTCCGCTGATAGATATGAGTTTTTTGGCGACTGCGCCCAAGAAACACAATAAAAACCGTCCGCCAAAGGAGTGGCTCATCCCAGCAAATCCCAAATACTATGATATAATATCCGCTTTTGAAAATGCCGATGAGATTGACTGGAAGCAGGGCGCAGGCGTAAAAAAGGGTGATACTGTATTCATGTATGTTGCAGCGCCTGTTTCTGCTATATTGTACAAGTGTTTAGTGACGGAGACGGACATTCCCTTTCAGTATGATGACGGTCATGTAAGGCTGACTTCCCTGATGAAGATAAAACTTCAAAAGAGATATGGGTCGGATAGATTTACCTTTAAGATACTGAATGATGAATACGGTATTTTTGCCGTAAGAGGTCCGAGAGGTGTACCCCATAGTCTGAGCGATGCTCTGAAAGAGCAGGTGAACGAATAACTATAAATTCAAGATCACTCTTATGATTTTCAAGAATAATGAAAAATGAGGGACAATAAATGAACATCAATAATTTTCGCTATCATTTCAGCAATCAGATCGCCTCACGAGGCAGAACTTATTATAAGGAATCCCGCATAAAAAGTGTTACAAAAGCGGAAAACGGGCATTTCATTGCTTCTGTCAAGGGAAGCTATCGCAAATACGAGGTGGAGATAGGGATCGAGAAGAACGGAAATATTTCTTACGTTAATTGTACCTGTCCGTATGAGTATGGTTATTGCAAGCACATGTATGCGGTGCTGGTCTATCTTGAAACGATCTTTGACGATCAGATCTCTGACAGAAGCTCGAATTATCTTCCGAAGCTGATCAAAGAGTATTCTATGAACCGGAAAGATGAAAACGATGAACCTGTCGGCATTGAACCGGAGCTGTGGCTGACAGGAAGCGACTTGTATTTTCGTTTGAAGATCGGACGGGAACGAAAATATTCTGTGGGAGATATCAAAAAGCTGATCGAAGATTTCAAATACCAGAGTACAAGAAAGTATGGAAAGTTTTTTGAATGGACACACAGATATAACGATATTGATGCTGACAGCCGGCGTCTTATGGAGCTGGCGTATGATATTTATCAGGATTCAAGATATGACTATTACGGCAATTTCAATAACCAGAAGGAATTCCGGCTGAGAGGAAAATACCTTGAGAGATTCCTTGAAATGTATCAGAATAAACCGCTGATGATCTCCGATAAGGAATACCGTCTTGAAAACCGGAACCCGGTACTTAAGGCTGTGCTCACAACCACCAAAAGCGGCAAGATGAAGTTTGCACCGCAGGATTTTCCGGTGTTTCTGGGCAGTTACGAGAAGGGTTATTTCCTGATCGAAAACCGGCAGGTCATAGCCTGTGCCGATTATGAATTTACAAGAGCTGT
>JAFTCS010000042.1 GCA_017454565.1 Clostridia bacterium | reverse complement strand
TCTCAGGGTCGGCGGCAGACTTTCGGTCATCACCTTCCATTCACTGGAGGACAGACTGGTAAAACAGAGAATGGCGTCATGGTGCACAGGATGTACCTGCCCTAAGGATTTTCCGGTATGTGTCTGCGGGAAAACGCCAAGAGCCAGACTTGTATTAAAAAAGCCCTGCGAAGCAACTCAGGAGGAGCTTGCAGAGAATCCGCGCAGCAGAAGCGCCAAGCTACGCTGCTGTGAAAAGATAAAATAACTAAGTATATACATATATAAATGTATGTTTTGAAGGGAGTAATAAACAAATGTCGAGTAAGCAAAGCGGACTCGCTTATGATCTTTCATTATTTGAGCCGGAGCCTGCATGGAGGCACGAGCATAAGAACGATAAGGCTGTAAAGGAAAATATTGTCAAGCTGAATACCGACCGTCTGGAGACGCCGAAGAAAAAGGAACTGAACTTCCCGAAAATGATAGCAGTGGGTCTGATCGTTTCCATCGCGGCAACAGTCGGTATCGTCGTACTCAGAAACAACGTGGTCATCAATGAACTCAATGAGCAGATACATGAGGCAAATACTGTGCTTGAAAATCAGGAGAACCTTGAGGCTCAGTATCAGCTCAGGATCGACAGAAAGCTTACGGATGAATTCGTTCAGCAATATGCCGAGACTAAGCTGGGCATGACAAAGGCCAATGCCAACCAGAAGGAATTTGTATCACTTACCGACGGCGACAAGGGCGAGGTGGTGAGAGGCGACGGCAAGGAATCATTCCTCAGCCGTTTTGCAAAGGCGTTCCATATCTGAGAATATTCCCGGATATGGCCTTGCCTTAATCATAAGGGTGACGATCTGTAAATAAACATATATGGAGATCGCTCCGCACTGCGGAGGATCCCGCTGTTTCAAGGGTGGATGTAATAAAGGAGTTGGCTCATGTCCGGCTCTTTTGGCGCAGACACCCGATTTTGTCTACCATGATATATCGGGAACTCTGATGACCTCTTTATGTGGTTTTTCAGAGAGACCCTGTTTTATTTTTGCCGCTGAGGGGTGGATTTATGGCGAAAAAAGGAGCTTCTGCAAAGCTGTGGACAAGGTCGATATGGGTGATGTTCATTATCATAGTTCTGGGCTTTGGCCTGGTGGCGGGAAGACTGCTGTATCTGCAGACCTTCCAGGCTGAGGACCTGCAGCACAGGGCGGTTGACCAGCAGCTTTCGGATACCCTGCTTCCAGCAAAAAGAGGAAGCATTTTTGACCGCAACGGAAATGTTCTTGCCCAGAGCGTTACCGTGTGGGACATAGTGCTGGAGCCTGCCAGCATAAAGAATGACGAGGACCGTGAGCTTATTGCAAAGGGGCTTTCGGAGATACTTAAAGTTGATTATGACAAGCTGCTTGAGCAGACCCACGAGAACAACTTCTATTCCGTAGTAAAGACCAAGGTGGATACGGACGTGAAGGACAGGGTGCTGGATTTCTGCCAGAAACTCAGGGACGACGGCGTTTCGGGTATCGTAGATACCATTGAGAACTATAAGCGCTACTATACCAATGATAATTTTCTTGCAGACGTGCTGGGATTTGTCGGGGCTGACAGTCAGGGACTTGCAGGCGTTGAATATCAGTATGACGAGTATCTTACCGGCAAGTCGGGAAGGCTCATCAGTGCGCGCAATGCCGTTGGCGGAGAGATGCCATTTGACAACGAACAGAAGATAGACGCAGTTGACGGCTACAATCTGACGCTTACCATTGATGAATACATTCAGAGCGTAATGGAAAAGTACGTTCGTGAGACAATAGACGAGTTCCGGGTGGCAAACCGCGGCTGTGCTATTATGATGAACGTAAAGACTGGCGCTATACTGGGTTTTGCATGTGAGGATTCCTTTAATCCCAACGAACCGTTCAAGATAGCCAACCAGAAGATCAAGGAGGAGCTTGACAAGCTGCCGGAGGACCAGCAGGACGAGGCATACGGAAAAGCTCAGAACAGACAATGGAGAAACAAGGGGGTAAGCGATACTTACATCCCCGGATCGGTATTCAAGATGGTCACTGCTTCTGCGGTGCTTTCGGAGGGTCTTATCCATAAGGATACAAGATTTGAGTGTGACGGCTCATATATTCCTTTTGAAGGCTCAGGCAGCATTTCCTGCTGGCTCGGCACCGGTCACGGTGAACAGACTCTCGAACAGGCGCTCTGCAATTCGTGCAACCCGGCTTTTATGCAGATGGGCTTCATGCTTGGCAGAGAAACATTCTATGAATACTATGTGGCTTTCGGACTTTCGGAAAAGACAGGCATAGACCTGCCGGGTGAGAGCGACGATTACTTTTTCCAGCATGACGGAGTATGCGGTATGGACCTTACAGACCTTGCCGTTGCTTCATTCGGACAGAACTTCAAGATAACGCCTATCCAGATGCTTTCCGCCTGTGCCGCTATTGCCAACAAGGGCAGGCTGCTTACTCCTTATGTGGTGCAGAGCATCTCTGACAGCAAGGGAAATGTCGTAAAGACCACCGAAGTAAAGGAAAGGCACCAGGCTGTTTCAGAGGATGTTGCAAAGCAGGTTTGCACAATGCTGCAGAACAACGTGCTGAGCGGAGGCGGTACCAACGGTTATATCGCGGGCTACCGTATAGCAGGCAAGACGGGTACCTCTCAGAAAAAGGTGGATGAAGACGGCAACCCGACAGATGACTATATCGGTTCATTCTGCGGCTTCGCTCCTGCGGATGACCCTGAGATCGCTTTGATATGCTATTTCGACACACCTGACCCTGAGATAAACTATTACGGCTCGGCAGTTGCCGGTCCGTGTTTCAGAAATATCATGGGCGATGTGCTGCCTTATCTGGGGATCGAAAAGGTTTATTCTCCGGCGGAGCTTACGAACCTTGACACAGTGGCAGGCGCTTTTGTGGGCGCCAACGTAAAGGATGCGGAAGCGCTCATTACTTCAAGTCACCTAAAATATAAAGTGGTAGGTTCAGGCGAGACCGTACTGGCACAGAATCCCGGACCCTATACCACAATACCCAAGGACGGTACGATCATTCTTTACACAGACCCGCCCAAGGAGGGTGAGGATGTTATGGAGGAGCCGAATATAACGGTTCCTGATTTCTCAAACAAGACTCTTACGGAGGTCAACCGCATAGCGGCCGAACTGGATCTGAATATCAGCATAAGCGGTTCGCTTTCGTCAGAGGGCAGCAGCTACGCCAAAACTCAGGACATTGCACCGGGAACCAAGGTGCATCCCTTTACGGTCATAAAGGTGACATTCAATCAGGACAACAGTATAATGTAGCGAGGGCGTCAGGAGGATGTGAATATGAAAGAGTTTTCCAGAGTCATTGAGCTGAGATGCAGGAACGCCGGCAGATATTCGCAGATCTTATATTCGGTTCTTGCATCCTGCGGATACAGTGCGGCAATAGACAGCTTTGACGGTGATACTGCCTTTGTGCTGCTGAACGGTCAGAGCCTGAGCAGCGAAAGAAATGATGTATCTGCGGATATGATCGTCTTTGACGACAGCTTTTATGATGTGTCCGAGATATCCCGTTTCCGTGTGGCTGTGACGGACTATGAGAATCCTCACGCTGCGGAGCTTAATGGCATTAAGGTGTTCACTTTTTCAGAGGAACATTACGGTGCAGACCTTGCCAGCAGGAATGTAAGCGTCAGGCAGGATGAGCTTGCGTTTGACATCGTGAGCGGAGGGATACTCAGCCGTGTACGCATTACAAAACCGGAATGCAGCGTCAGGGATATACTGCTGTGTGCCGCCGTGCTTATTTCGGCAGGCATACCTATCGCTTCCATTGTGAGCTGCCTGGGAAAATAAAAGGAAAAAGGGAATATCCGCTGCGGGTGTTCCGAAAAACAGGTCGTGACGCCGGCTTGCCGGATAACAGACAAATTGCCGCAGGTGCGGCGGGTACATGAAAGGTGGATTTTTATTATGACAGGATTGTGGACTGTGATAGCTGCTGTGGCTTCCTTTGCCATTGCTGCGCTGCTTGGTATATGGATGGTGCCCTTCCTTAAAAAGATTCATTTCGGTCAGACTATCCGTGAGGAGGGGCCTGCGTGGCATAATTCAAAGCAGGGTACCCCTATAATGGGCGGCTTCATGTTCATTATTGCAAGCCTTGTGGCAGGCGTATGCTGTGTGCTGTTCTATCATGCTTTCGGCGTAGATGAGACACCGCTGCTTACTGCCAAGATATTTGCGGGTATGTTCATGGCTCTTGCTTTCGGAGCCATAGGCTTTATCGACGACTATATAAAGGCTGTCAAGAAAAGAAATCTCGGCCTTACTGCATGGCAGAAGCTTGTGCTGCAGTTTGTGGTGGCCATCGCTTACCTTGTTACAATATTCCTTTTCGGCGGCAAAACAGAGACATTCATTCCTTTCTACGGCATGCTTGACCTGGGGATACTCTATTATCCGCTGGCTGCCATACTCATTGTCGGCGTGGTGAATGCCGCTAATCTTACAGACGGTATTGACGGTCTGGACGGCTCTGTTACCTTCTTTATTTCGGTATTCCTCATGCTTATTGCAAGCTATGTGAGCAGAATGGGCGTTTCCATCATGGCTGCTGCCCTTGCAGGTGGCTGTCTTGGATTCCTTGTATGGAACTTCCACCCTGCAAAGGTCTTTATGGGAGACACCGGTTCGCTTTATCTTGGCGGATATGTGTGCGCTATGGCTTTTGCTCTCGATATGCCCATTATGCTTATTCTCGTAGGACTTGTTTACATTTTAGAGATGTTCTCTGTCATACTTCAGGTTCTTTATTTCAAGGCCACTCACGGCAAGCGCCTTTTCAAGATGAGCCCTATCCATCATCATTTTGAGATGTGCGGCTGGTCAGAGGTCAAGATAGTAATTACCTTCAGTATTTTTGCAGTTATCTGCGGTGCCCTTTCATTTATCACTGTGGTTTACGGAAACTACCGTCTGCCGTCCTTCGGGTCATAATAAGCTTTATGTTTTTGTACAATGATTTAAGCTTTTATGACGGGTGCAGTGACTGCGTCCCTGCCGAGGGTTCCAAGGGGCGAGAAGCCCCTTGGCAGGGTTTGGGACAGCGTCCCAAAAATTAAGTTGGAATGCGATAATTATTTTTTCAAGAAAGGAAGTGTCAACAGTTGAGATCGGATTCCTCACCGGCAAGAAAGCTGCCAAATCCGTCGCCGTCGCCGTACAGGCCCCCCGAAAGGGATCGGAACGAAAAGCACTCGATGCCCTATAAGGTCAAAAAAAGGCTGAAGCTTTTTTCTGTAAGACAGGGTATGGATATGCCTTTTCTGTTTCTTGTGCTGCTGTTGGTGGTGCTCGGACTGATAATGATGTTCTCGGCCAGCTATCCGTCTGCTTATGCCTATACGGGCAACAGCTACAGCTATTTGCTCAAGCAGAGCGGCTATGCGGCTTTCGGCGTTTTTGTAATGATAGGTCTTTCGTATTTCGACTATCATCATTTCCACAAGCTCACATATTTCGTTGTAGGTATCGCAATATTGGCCCTGTTGGCGGTGCTGGTGCTGCCCTCAAGAGGTGTGCGCAGGTGGATATATTTAGGCCCTGTTACCATACAGGCGTCAGAGATCGCAAAGTTTGCAGCGATATTGTTCCTTGCCCATTGGGGCTCTACTCACTTTAAAAAAATGGACACCTTTGTGTACGGTGTTCTGCCGCCGATCATATTGCTGGTGGTGTTTTCGCTGCTGCTGATACTTGAACCGCACTATTCAGGCATAGTTATCATGCTGCTGTTAGTGGCGCTTATGATGTTCATAAGCGGCGTCAAAATGCGGTATTTCATCATAGCGGGCGCTTTGATAGCCGTAGCCATACTTGGTCTGGCGGTCACGGGAAAGCTCAGCTACGCAATGACAAGACTTGCAGGCTGGGGTCAGGCGCTGGAATACACCACAGAGGAAATGTGGCAGGATACCTACCAGACGAGAAACTCACTGTATGCTATCGGTTCGGGCGGCTTCTGGGGGCTTGGCTTTGGTCAGTCCAGACAGAAGTTCCTGTATATTCCCGAAGTGCAGAACGACTTTGTATTCTCGGTGGTCTGCGAGGAGCTTGGCTTCATCGGTGCCGCAGTGATACTCTGCGTGTTCGCTCTTTTAGTACTCAGGGGCATAACCATTTCAATGCGCGCAAAGGATAAGTTCGGCTCGCTGCTGGGTATCGGACTTTCCGCTCAGATAGGTCTGCAGGTGATACTTAACATTATGGTAATCACAGACTGGCTGCCCAATACGGGTATCAGCCTGCCTTTCTTCAGCTACGGAGGCTCGTCGCTGGTCACGCTGCTTGCACAGATGGGCATTGTCCTGTCTATTTCACGAACGTCAGTCATAAACAATAATTAGCAGATAAATCAGACGCGGCTTTTGTTATCAATTGATTTGAGGTGTGTATTATGAGGTTGCTGTTTGCAGGCGGAGGTACGGCGGGACATATCAACCCGGCTCTTGCCATCGCCGGTTATGTAAAAGAACGCCAGCCCGATGCGGAGATCCTGTATGTGGGCAATAAAGGCGGCATGGAGGAAAGACTCGTACCTCAGGCGGGATTTGAATTCCGCAGTATAAGCGTACAGGGCTTTCGCAGAAAGGTCTCGCTCAAAGCCATAGGCGAGAATATCGTTACCGTAAAAAAGGCCGTGTCGGCGGGCTGGGCGGCAAAGAAGATAATAGAAGAATTCAAGCCCGATATATGTATAGGTACAGGCGGCTATGTAAGCGGCCCTGTGCTGAGGGCGGCTCAGAAACTGGGTATCCCTACACTGATACATGAACAGAACGCATATCCCGGAGTAACCAACAAGATGCTTTCCAAAAAGGCTACCCGCGTTATGCTGGCTATGCCCGACGCAAGGAAACATTTCAAGGACGGCGGATGCTTTGTTGATACGGGAAATCCTGTAAGAGGCGAAATATTAAAGGTGGAAAAGGCTGACGCCAGAAAAAAACTGGGGCTTGATGAACGTCCGGTGATACTTTCTTTCGGAGGAAGTCTGGGCGCCGAAAGAATAAACCGTTCTCTTGCGGATATCATTGCCAGAAGCGCAAAGGACGGTAAGTACCAGCACATTCACGCCTACGGACAGTACGGCAAATGGTTCCCCGATCTGCTCAAAGAGAAAGGTGCAGACCTTGAAAATGCAAAAAATCTTGATATCCGTGAATATATAAATGATATGCCTGTGTGCCTTGCGGCGGCAGACCTTGTTATCGCCCGCGCAGGCGCAATTACACTCAGCGAGATTCAGGTAAAGGGTAAACCGTCAATACTTATTCCCTCGCCTAATGTAGCCGAGAACCATCAGTTCCACAATGCAATGTCCCTTGTGAGCCACGAGGCCGCCGTAATGGTGGAGGAAAAGGATCTGACTCCGGAAAAGCTTACCGAGGAGATAGACAAGCTGGCATCCGACCCTGAACGTCTGGCACTTTACTCAAGGAATGCAAAGAAAATGGCTATCGACGATGCTTCAAAGCGCATCTATTCGGTCATTATAGAGGTGCTTTCCTCTCCGAAAGAAAAGACGGAATAATGAATGTTCAGCAGGAAAGCCATGAGCGGAAAGGAGGCTGATTAGTCGGGATATGAGCAAAAAAAGGACGGACACTTCCCGAAAGAGTTCAGGCGCCGGCAGACCGACGCCGTCGGGTGTGAATGGAAAGAATGACGACAAAAGCGTTAAAAACGCCAATGCCGGAAGAAACAAGGGAAAGAAACCGGGCACTTTCGGTATGCCGCAGAAAAAGCCTGCGGATGGAAAGATAAGTGCTCAGGAGGAAAAAAAGAAAACAGGTGCAAAGGAATCCGAACGGGAAAAGAACCTGAAAAATGACCCGAACAAAAAGAGTCCCGGAGCCAGGAAGATCTATAAGGAAAGAACAAGGAAAAAGGGCAGGCGGGGCGACTCCGCAGATGGAGACAGAAACTACGGCGACGCTTTTAACAATTCCGAAATGCTGGATGTTGAGAATGTATTTGAAAAGGAACAGCCGGAAAGCCGTCTGCATTATATGAAACCGCTGCCAAAGGCGAAAGCTCCGAACAGCCCGTTGAAGCGAATGCTTAAAAGGCTGCTGTTCTATGCCGTAACGGTGCTTGTGCTGGTATCTGTATGCTTTGTGCTGTCGATCACGGTTTTCTTCAAGATAGACGAGATCATGGTGGAGGGCGATACCAGATATCCGGCGGAGGATATTATAAGCTCGTGCAAGATCGAAACAGGTGATAACCTGATATTGTGCAACACTTCGCCCGGAGAAGCTGAAATATGGAAGAAGTTCCCGTATATTGAATCGGTAAACATCAGGAAAAAGCTGTTCAATAAGATCGTGATAGAGGTACAGGAGGCAGTACCGTCCTCACTTATAGAAAGCGACGGCAAGTATGTTCTTCTGAGTGAAAGCGGCAAGATAATTGATATTTCAGATAAAAAGCAGGGCGATGTGCCTATAATCATGGGCGCTAAGCTGATGACGCCTAAGCTTTCCTCGTCTGTAAAGTACAAGGATCCGAAGGTGGAGGAATACATAAGCGACATACTGGCGGCCGCAGAGGAATATAAATTCGGCGTGTTAAAGGTCATTGACATCAGCAATCTTTCTAAGATAACGGTGGAGACAAAAAAGGGTCTGCACATAATTATCGGTACACCTGAAAATGTGGATTACAAGCTGAAAACCGCCAAGAAGATAATCGATAAGGACATTCCCGCCGATGATATCGGCACGTTGGATGTATCTTTAAGCTCGGTTGACGGCGGCAAATCGTATTTCAGCTCAAAGAAAGCACCTGAGGCTTCAAAGCCGCAAGCATCCGAAACCAGCAAGTCCGGTCAGACCTCCGGTGAACAGCCGTTACAGAGCAGTCAGGCATCCGAGCAATCGGTGCAGGAAAGCACTCAGGAGCACTCAGACCCTCTGACATCGGATCAGGAAAGCTCGTCAGAAGAGACTTCACCTGATGATACCTCACAGGAGGAGACTTCGGAGGATATTTCAGATTACACGCCGGACTACACTCCGGACGATGAACCGGATGATACATCGGATTATACCCCTGACGATGAACCGGATTATACGCCGGACTACACTCCGGACGATGAACCGGATGACACGCCGGACTACACCCCGGATGATGAACCGGATGATACTCCGGACTACACCCCGGACGATGAACCGGATGATACCCCGGACTACACCCCGGATGATGAACCGGACGATACATCGGATGACGTATCGGAATAAAGCAGTATACAGTGTTTCCGGCAGAGACAGATGCTCTGCCGGAGGACTGCGCGGATGATTTTTATTCTATGCAGCAGTAAGCAAAGCTGAGCGCATTTGAAGGAAACTTATTTCAGAATATTTGGCAAAATATACAAAATATTATTGAAATAGGGTGCATATTATTGGAAGAATAATAAATCTGCGCAAAAAAACGATAGAGATATTGAAATTTTGCCGCAAAAGTGGTAAATTAGTATCAGTTGTATTATTATAACGGCAATGTCAGAATAAAATAGAAAAATTCTGTCAGATGTATAATAGTTGAAGGGAGTATTACAATGCCTTACGAATTTGAAAACGAGGTAGAGAGCATAGTACATATCAAGGTTATAGGTGTCGGCGGCGGCGGCGGAAACGCAGTTGACCGCATGGTTGAGTATGTTACCGGAGTAGAGTTTATCTCT
>JAFTCS010000041.1 GCA_017454565.1 Clostridia bacterium | reverse complement strand
CTGCCCGCACTCCGCAGAGTGCGGAACACTCTTAACGAAAGTGCTCCGCAAGGGGTGAATGTCAAAACAGTCCAGTGGACTGTTTTGACAGAGGGGACGCCCTGCACAAGAGGGCGTCCCCTACTGACAGCACGGGTAAAACTGCTCCCTGCCGAGAGGCAGGACGTTTAACTTTTGGAGCAAATAAACAAAATTTACAATTGTTTTCGTGCGGTTGCCCTGATGCTCATGCTTTCTTTTTTTGTAAAACGGCATTATCGTATTATTAATAACCAAACAAAGCACAATAATACTAACTGTTTTATGTGAATATATGATAGAATATAACTTAATATGATTGATTCAGGTGCAAAACATACAAAGCACCGGGAAGGGATGTTAACTGTGAGGATAATAATAGTGGGCTGCGGAAAGATAGGCGAGAACATACTTGCAGATCTAGTGAGCGAGGGCCATAACGTGATGGCTATAGATAATGACCCGGATGTGACAGAGAATATCGGCAATATTTATGATGCTATGACAGTCTGTGGAAGCGGAACGGACAGGAGCGTACTCAAGGAGGCAAGAGTCGAGTCGGCGGAGCTTTTTATAGCCTGTACCTCGTCTGATGAGGTCAATATGCTGAGCTGCTTTATTGCGCGGAAAATGGGAGCAAGGCATACCGTAGCCCGCATAAGGAACCCTGAATATAATCTTGATAATTTAGGGTTCTTAAAAGAACAGCTTGACCTTTCCCGCGCTATAAATCCGGACATGCTTGCGGCAAGAGAGATGTACAATGTGCTAAAGCTGCCTACTGCCGTAAAGATACAGACATTCTCGGAAAGAAGCTTTGAGATCATCGAGATCATTCTCGGAAACGATTCGCCCTTTACCGGTTTGAAGCTTATGGATCTGAGAAACAAATACAAGGCAAAGTTTCTTGTCTGCGTTGTGGGCAGAGGGAATAAGGTGTATATTCCTGACGGTAATTTTGTGCTTTGTCCCGGCGACAAGATAGGGCTTACCGCAGAGCCTGCCGAAATACAGAAACTTATGAAGGCTGCCGGTCTTGACAAAAAGCATGCAAAGAATATAATGATCCTCGGCGGCGGACGCATAGCTTTCTATCTTTCCAAAATGCTTGCAAATTCCGGCATGAACGTAAAGATAATTGAAATTGATGAAGAAAAATGCAACACACTCTCTCAGCAGCTTCCGAAGGCTGTTATAATAAACGGCAACGGCGCTCAGCAGGAGCTTCTTCTTGAAGAGGGGCTTGATTCGGTAGATGCTTTTGTTTCCCTTACCGGCATGGACGAGGAGAACATTCTCGTATCCATTTTTGCGTCCACTCACAATGTTCCAACTGTTTTAACCAAGGTCAACCAGAGCACCATGGTTAGCATGGCATCAAAGTTAGGACTTGACCGCGTTATCTCTCCGAAAGAGCTTATGTCTGACGTGCTTGTCCAGTATGCAAGAGCCCTTGACAATACCATGGGCAGCAATGTTGAGACACTGTACAATATCATGGATGACAAAGCCGTTGTTCTTGAGTTCAACGTAAGCGCCGAATTCCAGGGCACAGGCATCCCCCTCAAGGATCTCAGGCTCAAGCCCGGCATACTCATAGCCGGTATAATCCGTGACCGCAGCGCTATTATCCCCACAGGCAGCGACTTCATTCAGGTCAAGGACAAGGTGATAATCCTGACCGAGAACAGGCGCCTTAATGATCTGAGTGACATCCTCAAATAAGGAGAGGTAACAATATATGAACCGCAGAATGATTTTTTATATGATCGGCAGGATAGTCATGCTTGAAGCCGTACTGCTTATGCTGCCGCTTTTCGTTTCGCTTTGCTACCATGAGATGAATTGCGTGAACGCCTTTTCCATCACTGTCATTATCTCCGCGGCAGTCGGTTTTGCGATGTGCCTGCTGTTCAAACCGTCGAACAAACTGATATATGCCCGTGAAGGTTTTATCATAGTTACGTTTGCATGGGTAATACTGTCTCTTTTAGGCTGTCTGCCGTTTATTATCAGCGGCGAGATACCCGACTTCTTCGACGCTTTCTTTGAAACCGTCAGCGGATTTTCCACGACAGGCGCTTCTATCCTGCGGGATGTGGAGGCGCTCAGTCACGGCACTCTGTTCTGGAGAAGCTTCACTCACTGGTTAGGCGGCATGGGAGTGCTCGTGCTCATCATGGCCATACTTCCCTCGGATTCAGGCAGAGCTATCCACATCATGCGCGCAGAAATGGCAGGTCCGGTGGTAGGAAAGATAGTTCCCAAGATCAAGGATACCGCAAAGATACTCTATCTTATCTATTTCGCTCTTACGGTAACAGAGTTTGTGCTGCTCCTTGCCGGACAGATGCCTGTTTTCGACAGCGCTGTTCATGCTCTCGGCACCGCCGGCACCGGAGGCTTCGGAATCAAAGCTGACTCCATCGGAAGCTACAACTCATATCTGCAGTGGGTAATAACCATTTTTATGGTGATTTTCGGCATCAACTTCAACCTGTTTTATCTGCTTCTTCTGCGCAAATTCAAAAGTGTGTTCAACAACCGTGAGCTTTGGTTCTATTTCGGCATAATGCTGGCTGCCGCAGGCATCATTACATACAGCATTTATCCCTTGTACAATAATTTTTCGGATTCCGTCAGACATTCCTGTTTTCAGGTGGCGTCCATCGTTTCCACCACAGGATATTCTACCGCCGACTTCAATCTCTGGCCGGATCTTGCAAAGGGTGTTATTTTCATTCTCATGTTCCTTGGCGGCTGCGCGGGTTCTACTGCCGGCGGACTCAAGCTCTCGAGAGTCATCATAATGCTGAAAGCCATCATCCGTGACATACGCCACATGCTTCATCCGCGCTCGGTAGAGACCGTGAAGTTTGAGGGCAAGCCTCTCGAGCCTGCCGTAATGAACAGCGTTACCACATATTTTGCACTTTACATCGTTCTTATTGCCTGCACGTTTGTCGTGCTGTGCTTTGAGCCGTCCTTTGACCTGCAGTCGAATCTTACGGCGTCCATATCGTGCTGCAACAACGTAGGTCCGGGCTTCGGACTTGTCGGCCCGATGGAGGGCTACGGGGGATATTCCGGATTCTCAAAGCTTGTGCTGACCTTTGCAATGCTCCTTGGCAGGCTTGAGATCTACCCGGTACTTCTGTCTGTCTATCCCAGAACATGGAGAAAAAAATGATATTTTTACACCAAACAGAAAAGGATCTTTTACATGAGTAAGCTTACGGATATCAACTACATAAAGGGTGTTCTTTCAAGGCATGGTTTTACCTTTTCAAAGGCACTGGGACAGAATTTTCTGGTAAATCCCACGGTATGCCCGAAAATGTCCGAAATGTGCGGCGCCGATGAAAATACCGGCGTGATAGAGATAGGTCCCGGTGCGGGTGTTCTGACAAATGAGCTTGCTCAGCGCTCATATAAGGTGGTGGCGGTTGAACTGGACAAGCGCCTTTTGCCCGTTTTAGCTGAAACTCTCAGCGAACACCGGAATGTAACGGTAATAAATGATGACGCCATGAAGCTTGATTTTCATAAGCTCATCCGTGAGGAATTCCCGGATAGCGAGGTGGTTATATGCGCCAATCTGCCGTATTACATCACTTCACCCATACTGATGCGGCTGCTTGAAGAGCGCCTGCCTGTAAAGGCGATCACCGTTATGGTGCAGAAGGAAGCAGCCGACAGAATATGCGCACTTCCGGGTACACGCGCGTCGGGAGCAATAAGCGCGGCTGTTCACTACTACTGTGAGCCTGAGATGCTTTTCAGAGTATCTCCCGGCAGCTTCATTCCCGCTCCGAAGGTTGAATCTGCCGTAATAAGGCTCAATATATTAAAAGAGCCGCCCATAACGGCGGCGGACGAAAAGCTGTTCTTTAAGGAAAAGCTGTTCTTTAAGGTGGTGCGGGCGTCATTTCTGCAGAGAAGAAAAACGCTTTCAAATTCCCTTAGTGCGGGGCTGTCAAAGCCTAAGGCAGAAATAAATGAAGCCCTTGCAAAAGCAGGTATACCCGCAAATGCAAGAGCCGAAGAAATGACGATGCAGCAGTTTGCAGATATCACTGCTGCGCTTTACTGCGGGATCTGAGCCTGAAAAGGGGTTTGTCCCTGTCAAACAGCATGCCCTCGATTTTGTAGGCTGTTATCGCAAATACTATTCCGAATACCGCGCCGAAAAGCACATCGGTAGGGAAGTGAACATACAGGTACATTCTCGAAAAACCCATGAGTATCGCAAACAGATATCCTGCAAGCCCCAGCCATTTGTTGTAGATCATCAGAATGGTAGCTGCTCCGAAGGCATACATTGTGTGTCCCGAAGGGAAAGAAGAATCAAAAGGTACACTTGAGATAAGCTCTACCGTTTTGTCAAGTATACATGGCCTTGTGCGATGAACGATGGATTTAATTATCAGGCTTCCGGCAATCAGGTTGAATATCATGTCGAACGCCAGACTGCGTCCTGCCTTCCTTGTCTTTTTAAAGCACAAACAAGCTATGGCAATTATGATCCATATAAGCGACAGCTTGCCCATAAAAGAAATTATCGGCATAAGCTTGTCAAGAAAATCGGTTCTGACGTTGTCCTGAATATAGTTAAGCAAAGTAAACTCCCAGTCCATAATAGCACCTCCGTTTTGTCGTTAACATTATAACACATACAGCGGAAAAATGGAATTCTTTTTTATATTATATTTGAAAGGCAGTGATACGCGATGAAAGAGAACATTTGCAGCATACCTATCAATGACGTTTTCATGCCCAAAGACGGCTGTCCTATGTGCAGAATGAGGGACATGCTTGAAGAGAGAAAGGCAGACTACGTAACAGGCTCAGCCATGATGGAACCTATGGTGCGGGTCAGGACAAACGAGCAGGGCTTCTGTTACCGTCATTTTTCCATGATGGTAAAACAGGGCAAGAGGCTTTCAAACGCTCTGATACTTGAAAGCCACCTGCAGCAGATATCCGAAACGCTGGTACCTCCTTCACCGGGCGGCAAGCCTGACAAGAAGCGTATGGCAGCTCTTGAAACCATGCTCAGGGACTGCTTTATCTGCCGGGACATAAAGGATAACATGGAAAACATGGTTCGCATAGTACACGCAATGTGGATAAGCGAGCCTGAGTTCCGCCAGCTTTACGCCGAGCAGAAATTTATATGTCTCGAACACTTCTACCTGCTTATGAATGTAGATCAGAAGGGGCTGGGCAAGAGCCTGCAGGCTTTTTACGAGGAGACGTCAAGACTCACCGGCGGTTATCTTGTTGAGCTGAAAAATGACATCTCACATTTCTGCAAAATGTTTGATTACCGCAGCGCAGGACTTTCATGGGGGAACTCCAAAGACAGCATTGAACGCTCTATCGAATTCCTTACCGGCGACAAGATCGAAACGAGTGATATTCCCGGATTCGGCGACGAGGACGGCGAAGAGGGCGCAGAGCCTTTTGAGATATGATTTTGTATCCTGTACATATCAACTTACATTTTTTTGTAGATTTTTTATCCCATGTATGCTATAATCATAAAGCATAATATTATTTCGGGGGCGACAATATGAATATTTCTTTACTGGGCTGCGGCCGATGGGGTTCGTTTATCGGCTGGTACCTTGATAAGATCGGTCATAATGTTAATATATGGGGTCTCAGCGATGCTCCGCAGTTTATAGAGCTGCGTGACACCCGCAAAAACAATATGCTTACATTCAGAGACAGCATAAATATTACCGATGATCTTCAATATGCTGTTGACAGTGCAGAAGTCATGATTATTTCTATCAGCGCACAGGCGCTGCGCTCATTTATTCCCAGCCTGAGCAAATTTGACATCAGCAATAAGAAGATAGTTCTTTGCATGAAGGGCATAGAGGTCAATACGGGTAAAAGGCTTACCGAGGTCGTTGAAGAGTTCGTTCCCGAGCAGACTAAGGTGGCCGTATGGGTAGGGCCGGGTCATCCGCAGGATTTCAGCAGAGGTATACCCAACTGTATGGTCATAGATTCGCGGCACGATGACCTGAAGCATTTTCTTATACACGAATTTTCCAGTGAGCTTATACGTTTCTATGTCGGAAATGACCTTATAGGCACCGAAATAGGGGCGGCTGCCAAAAACACAATAGGCATTGCTGCCGGAATGCTTGACGGTCTGAATCTTTCATCCCTGAAAGGTGCTCTTATGTCAAGGGGTACCCGTGAGATATCCAGGCTGATAAAGGCCATGGGCGGAAATGAGCTTTCCGCTTACGGGCTGTGTCATCTTGGTGACTACGAAGCAACTCTGTTTTCACCATACAGTCATAACCGGCGTTTCGGTGAAATGCTTGTGAAGAATGAAAAGTTCGGTCTGCTTGCAGAGGGCGTTGACACCACTAAGGCTCTTGTTTTTCTTGGTGAGAAGTACGAGGTCGATCTTCCGATCTGTACTACGGTAAAGAGCGTCATTGACGGCGAGATCACCGCAGAAAGAGGTCTTTCCGACCTGTTCCTGCGCAGTATAAAGACGGAGTTTTAATTTTGGTTATATTAAACTATCAACGCGAACAGGGGGCCAGCGTCACGCTGGATGGAATATCAAATAATAATGTCGGTAGAATAATATTCTGCCGGCTTTTTTATTGAATATCTTTTGGGAATATTCCACACGGATTCCTAATTCATTCCCCATGACTTCCATAAATGCACAGTATAATACAGACATAACAAAGAACAACAAACACCGGAAGCCAAAGGCTGACGGCAGAGAACATAAGGAGGTCATCACTATGTTAAAGAAAACAACCGCTATTATTATGACAGCATTACTGGTCTGCACAATGGCAGCCTGCTCAACAAACTCAAACGGCAGCGACTCAGCGCCGACATCGGCAGTACAGTCTACAGCAAGTGACAGCAGCAGTCTCAGCGCTGACGATATCTTCTCCGGTACAGGAGAAAGCACCGTGAACGGTACATCAAAAACAGAGCAGGCAAGTTCAGGCAGTGCAGCAACAGATCAGGGCAGCAGCTCTGCGGCTGATACATCAAACGGCTTTAAGAAACACACAAAGACTCAGACTCAGTCGGAGAGCATACCCTCAACAGAGGACAATTCCGGCAACAGCTCAGGCACATCAAATAACTTCACACCCGGCACAACCGATCAGCGTGTTCCCGACACTCAGCCCTCATCCGATTCCGGCAACAGCGGAAACACAGGAAACTCTTCAGGCAGCACGGCCGTATCTGCTGAGAGCATGGTCGATACTTCCGATCTGTTCAGCGACCGTGACCTTGCCCAGACAGCGGATATCAGCGATTCCACAAGCATCACAGCCGAAAGCGGAAAGACCGTTACCGTTACCGAAGCAGGCGTTTATGTAATCAGCGGAAGCGCATCAAACTTCACTGTCAGAGTTGAAGCCGATAAGGAAAGCAAGGTTCAGCTTGTTCTTGACGGTCTGGACGTGACCAACGACAGTTTCCCGGTTATCTATGTTGTGTCTGCTGACAAGGTTTTCGTAACTACCACAGACAGTACCAATACTCTTTCGGTAACAGGTGCTTTCACATCTGACGGCGACACCAACACCGATGCGGTTATTTATTCAAAGGATGACCTGGTACTTAACGGTACAGGTACACTGGTAATAAATTCAACGGCAGGAAACGGTATTTCCGGCAAAGATGATATAAAGATCACCGGCGGAACCTACAAGATCACCTCAGCCAAGGACAGCATTGAGGCCAACGATTCTATCTCGGTTTATGACGGCACCTTCGAGATAAACAGTTCCAAGGACGCTTTCCACAGCGAAAACGACGATGATGACACCGTAGGATGGATCTACATTCAGAACGGCACGTTCAACATCAGAGCTTCAAGCGACTCCATTCAGGGCACGACATTCGTGCAGATCGACGGCGGAACATTCAACCTGACATCCTCAGAGGGAATTGAAGCAACTTATGTACTTATAAACGGCGGCGACATCAGCATTACGGCATCTGACGACGGTATAAACGCTACCCGCAAGAGCAACAGCTTCGGCACTCCGACAATAATCTTCAATGGCGGCAATACGACTATCGTAATGGGTCAGGGCGATACCGACGCAGTGGATGCAAACGGCAACATCATTGTAAACGGCGGCACTATCAACATTACTGCTACGATGTCATCCTTCGATTATGACGGTTCGGCTCAGTACAACGGCGGTACGATCATAATCAACGGCAGTCAGGTCAACTCTATCCCGCAGTCCATGATGGGCGGCGGCAGAGGCGGCATGGGCGGCATGGGCGGCATGAGAGGCGGCTGGTAATACCGCAAAAAATGCCCCGCAGCAGACAGATAACGCAGCGGGGCACATAACAAAACAAATGAAAGCGGTGAGTACGATGTTTTAGTAAAGGAAAGTGTTGAAAAAGGGAACAAGAATGAAAAAGATGCTTTCGTTAACGCTTGCTTTACTGCTGTGCCTCACAGGGCTGACCACTGCCCTGGCTGAGGAGCCCATCGTTGTAAAAATGGGTATTCTGGATGGGTGGACCG
>JAFTCS010000040.1 GCA_017454565.1 Clostridia bacterium | reverse complement strand
TTCCTCATCGGCATTATCCATGTCGGGGTGCAGAGTGCCCAGTCCTACAAACTCACTGTGAGCCCTGCACTGCTCAGCAACAAAGGTGTTCAGTCTTTTTACCGTGTTTGCCGTGAGCGCCACCGAATTGACAACAAATTTTTTTATCGGGCTGCAGCCGGCATACTTTACAAGGTCATCGGCGGTTCCTGAGCAAGCCATGTCAACGTCGTAAAATTCGCCTACACCCTTTACCGCCATAACGGCAAGTTTTTTATGGTAAATATGGTCGTGACAGTCAATTACAAGCATGTTTTTTCCTCCCGAAACTAAATCTATTCTATATTATAATAGTATCCGGTGTCAGGTGTCAAGGTGCGTGACCACGGAAATCAACTTTCTTTAAAAGAAAATTAAAATTGTGTCATTCTTAATACAAACAAATAATTTCTGTCACAAAATTGGCACTTTTGGAACGATTTTTTGTTGCACTGCTCGTCAAAATAACCATTTCGCTGTTGATAATTTTTGAAAATTGATTTCCGTGGTGCGTGACCGCACTGGACAATTCGCGGAGATTGATAAACAAGCAGAAACTACGCCCTCGCGCACAGAAATAAGTAACAACCGCGATTGGTTTAGTTTCGACTTGTGTGAACTATGAGCGCGAAAAGGGCACCGGCGGCTCGCCGGCTGCAGAGAGCGAAACACTTAATCCTATAAGCCGGGCAGGGGGATGAATTGCAAAAAGCGTCCGGTGAACGGTTTTTGCAAGAGGGGGAGCCCTCGCAGGGGTGCTTCTGTGATGATTTCGCAAGAAATCATCACAGAATTCAAGCTTGTTAATATTTTATTTACTCATTCAAATACCTGGTTTCAAAAAATAAAAATACTTGACAAAAACAGTGGAATGGTGTATAATAGGCTCCGGTGTAAAGGAAAAGGCTTTACAGACAAACGATAACGGAGGTCGTGCCGTATGTCAAAAAATTTTGAAGTGTCCACACTGCTTGATTATTACGGTATGATACTTACCGATAAGCAGCGTGAAGCGGTGGAATACTACTATAATGATGACCTTTCTCTGGGAGAAATAGCCGAGAACCTGAACATTTCCCGTCAGGGAGTGAGGGACAGCATAAAACGCTCGGAAGCTATCCTCTATGAAGCTGAAGAAAAGTTAGGTCTTATGAAGCTGAGCAGGACGCTGAACGAAAGCCTTGATATCATCAGGAAGAACATAGACGTTATTGACGAGCTGAACATAAAAAGGTACCGTTCAAACGATATCAACGAAAGCATTAAGGTCATTCTTGCGGAGCTGGAAAAGCTCCGGGATTTCTGATGAGTGACGGTGTTCTTCTATACATAAAAAATAAAACTGCAGGGAGTGTGAGATATGGCATTTGAAGGATTATCCGAAAAACTTACAGCCGCTTTCAAAAGGCTGAGGAATAAGGGCAAACTGACCGAGAGCGATGTAAAAAGCGCAATGCGTGAGGTCAGGATGGCTCTGCTTGAGGCTGACGTAAACTATAAGGTCGCCAAGGACTTTACAAGCAAGGTCACCGAAAGAGCCGTAGGCGCCGATGTAATGGAAAGTCTTACACCTGCGCAGATGGTCATTAAGATCGTCAATGAGGAGCTCACGGAGCTGATGGGCTCTCAGGAAAGCAGGATAAACTTTGCATCCAAGCCGCCTACAATAATCATGATGTGCGGTCTTCAGGGTTCCGGAAAGACCACGCACAGCGCAAAGCTGGGCAAGATGCTCAAAAAGCAGGGGCACCGTCCGCTGCTTGTTGCCTGCGACGTTTACAGACCTGCTGCTATAGAACAGCTTAAGGTGGTAGGCTCTCAGGCGGGCGTTACCGTGTTTGAAATGGGTCAGGAGGATCCTGTAAACATTGCAAAGACAGCCGTAAAGCATGCAAAGGACTACGGCAACGATATAGTTATCCTCGATACCGCAGGACGTCTGCACATTGACGAGAAGCTCATGAACGAGCTTAAAGAGATAAAGCAGCAGGTGAACCCGGACGAGATACTTCTTGTGGTTGACTCCATGACAGGTCAGGATGCCGTAAATGTGGCTAAATCCTTTGACGACCTGCTGAACATCACAGGCGTTATACTTACGAAGCTTGACGGCGATACCAGAGGCGGCGCGGCTCTCTCTGTAAAAGCCGTTACAGGCAAGCCCATCAAGTTTGCGGGTATAGGCGAAAAGCTCAACGATATCGAGGTTTTCCACCCCGACAGAATGGCTTCGAGAATACTTGACATGGGCGACGTGCTCACCCTTATCGAAGATGCCGAGAACAGACTGGATCAGAAAAAGGCCGAGGAAATGGCCAAGAAGTTCCAGCAGAACAAGTTTGATATGAACGACCTTTTTGAGCAGATGCAGCAGATAAAGAAGCTCGGCTCTATAAAGGGAATACTCTCCAAGCTTCCGGGTCTGGGCAAGCAGATAAAGGACATGGACTTTGACGAAAAAGCCATGGACAGGGTAGGCGCAATGATACAGTCCATGACAAAGCAGGAGAGGGAGGACCCGAAGATCATCAATCCCTCGCGCAAGAAGCGCATCGCAGCCGGCAGCGGCATGAAGGTCGAGGACGTAAACCGCCTGATGAAGCAGTTTGAAGAGATGCAGAAGTTTATGAAGAGCATGAATGCCAGAGATAAGTACGGCAGAAAGAGACGTCTGCCCGGTCTCGGCGGGATGCCCATAAATCCGGGTCTCATTCACGGTCAGGGCGACAGCAAGCGTAAAAAGTAAGCTGTCGGAATTTCACTATAGTCTTTCATCCAATATTCTATTGGTGAAAATATAAAAACAAAGACAGTGCAAAAGCACAAAGTCAGAATTTATGGAGGTAATTTCAAAATGGCAGTAAAGATCAGACTTCACCGCGTAGGTGCAAAGAAGGCTCCCTTCTATCGTGTAGTAGTTGCAGATTCCAGATATCCCCGTGACGGCAGATTCATCGAGGAGATCGGTACCTATCATCCCATGGATAAGGCAGAGGCAGAGATCTTCAAGGTAGACGCCGAGAAAGCACAGCAGTGGATAAAGAACGGTGCACAGCCCACCGATACAGTAAAGGCTCTGCTGAAGAAGAACAACATCATCTGATGATGGTTGCTCGGAGGAAAATATGGAAGAATTACTTGTTTCTATCGTAAAGGGTCTTGTAGAGAAGCCCGATGCCGTGAATGTGACTGTTGACGGGAAGAATGAAGAGGGTGTAACCGTTTATCATCTTCATGTTGACGAGGACGACATGGGCAGGGTCATCGGCAGACAGGGCAGGATCGCAAAGGCGATCCGTACTGTTATGAGAGCCGCTGCTGCAAGAAGCGATGAGAAGATCCAGGTCGAGATCGACTGATACTCAGGGGAAGCCTTAGCGGGTTTCCCTTTTTCTGTTATCCATAAGGAGGCGGTAGGTTATGAAAAAACAGTATATCGAGGCAGGAAAAATTGTCGGCACCCATGGCCTTAAAGGAGAGGTGCGCATTGACCCGTGGTGTGACAGCGCGGCTTTTCTCTGCCGTTTCAAGCGGCTCTTTGACGCGTCGGGCAATGAGATGAAGGTCGCCGGAGCAAAGATACACAAAAATATAGCAATTATCCACTTCAGCGGAATAAACACGGTCGAGCAGGCCGACATGCTCCGCGGCAGGATTGTATACATTGACCGTAATGATGTCCGTCTGCCAAAGGGTACCCATTTTATTCAGGATCTCATTGGTCTGTCGGTGGTCGATGCCGATACGGGCGCTCTTTACGGCAGTATAACGGACGTCATCAAAACGGGCGCAAATGACGTATATCAGGTTACGAATGCCGGAAAGGACTATCTTGTACCAGTCATACCCGACATTGTGGTAGAAAAGGACGTGGACGGCGGGGTTATACGCATAAGACCGATAAAGGGGATATTTGACGATGAGGATTGACATTATCACCCTGTTCCCGGAAATGTGCGATACGGTGCTCAGCGAGAGCGTCATAGGCAGGGCAAGAAAAAAAGGAGCGGTGGAGCTTGAATGTCACCAGCTCCGTGATTTTGCCTTTGACAAGCATAAGCGCGTGGATGATTCCACATACGGCGGCGGCATGGGCATGCTGATGATGGCGGAACCCATAGCGCTCTGCTTTGAGGATCTTTGCGAAAAGCTTGGAAAAAGGCCGCATTTTATCTATATGTCGCCAAAGGGCAGGGTGCTTACGCAGCAGCGTGTGCGCGAGCTTGCACAGATTGATAATATCGCCGTTCTCTGCGGTCATTACGAGGGTGTGGATCAGCGTGTGCTTGACGAGCTTGTTGACGAGGAGATATCCATAGGCGATTTTGTTCTTACCGGCGGCGAGCTGCCTGCTCTTGTCCTTGCCGACAGCGTGAGCCGCATGATACCCGGTGTGCTTTCGGACGACCTTTGCTTTGAGGACGAGAGCCATTTTGACGGGCTGTTGGAGTATCCTCAGTACACAAAGCCTGCAGTATGGCGGGGCAAAGAGGTGCCGGAAGTGCTTCTCAGCGGTCATCATGCGAACATAGAAAAGTGGCGCCGGGAGAATTCGCTCCTTGAAACAGCCCGTCTGCGTCCCGACATGCTGAAAAATGCCGAGCTTACTGAAAAGGACAAAATCTTTTTGAAATCCAAGGGTATAATATAGCAAGTGAGAGCACTTTAGTGTTAAACTGCTTTGGCAGTATTTTTCAACATTATGCCGGGATTTGTTCAAATTAACATGTCGGGCTGTATTTTTTTGCGGCTTAAAATTCCGCTTTGGAACAAAATATGGGCTTATAGTGCTATAAAAGAAATAAAATGCGGATTTTTTGTTGATTTTGTATTAATATACATGGAATATGGTTGATTTAACTATATTAATGTTGAATCGGTCTGATGTAAATTACAAAATTTTATAACAGAAACGAATAACTTTTCGTTATTGTGCTGAATAGTCTCAAAATAACGTGAAATTTCCCAAAAATAATATCCAAATTGTGCATAAATTTCCAGTTTTACCGTAAATGCTTACACAATTATTGGAAAAAAACCGAAAATATTCTTTATGAAGTATAAAAGTTTTCCACATTTACAGCAATCTGCACAAAAACGTGCTTTCAGAAAATAATTGTAATCGTACATAAATCCAAAGTTTCAGAAAACAGTTGAATATTGCTCAAATTATGCTATAATTGGAATATAAATCAGAACACCCGAAAGAATAAAACGGATGCTCTGGTGGATGTTAAGGGGATATATTTTTTCTTGAGGAGGAATATGAATGTTCGTAAAAGAAGTAATGGTTCAGAATCAGGTAGGTCTTCACGCTCGTCCTGCTACTTTCTTCATCCAGAAGGCTAACGAATTCAAGTCTTCTATCTGGATCGAGAAGGAAGAGAGAAGAGTAAACGCAAAGAGCCTTCTCGGCGTTCTTTCACTTGGTATCGTTGGCGGCACTACTATCAAGGTAATGGCTGACGGCGCTGATGAAGAGACAGCTGTTGAGAGCCTTGTTAAGCTGATCCAGTCTGGTTTCTCAGAGTAATATTTTTTTGATCCCGAACATTAAAAGGCATCGCCAAAAGCGGGGGCAAATTAGGGATTAGCGTCCCGAAAAAAATTAATCGGCATAGTTGGTTGGAAACGACCGGCTATGCCGATTTCCCTTTTATTAGTTCGAGGTCGGATTCCGGCGGATCGAAAACACCGATGAAGTTCCATTGAATGTCGATCTGCTGAATCCTGTGTCCCTCAAAATCTATGGCTTGATGAACGTAGATTTTATCAACGGATTCCCGGATGATCGTAGGCGTCAATTCCGTGATTCCGGTTCTGCCGCGAACCATTTTCAAAAAGCTGTCGATGCCGTCCGACTTGGCCTTTGCCGCAGCAAGCAAATCATGCAGCTCGGCATATCGGGCCTCAAGCTCTGACTGCTCCTGCTCGTAGCTGACGGTCATCTTGGCAAAGCGATCATCGGAAATCTTACCGTCGATGTTGTCCTCGTAGAGCCGCTGGATAATCGAATCCAGCTTCTGCATACGGGCTTTCGCCTGATCCGGCTCACGCTTGTATTCCCGTATATCATGCTCCCGGCCTTCTTCGGTCTGTGCCATTTGCAGCCGGACAAATATGGCTTCGTGGCGGCCTATAAAGGCAAGCGGGTTCTGGAGCTTCTCCAACAGCAGATTTTCGATAACCTCGTTGCGAATTTGGTGCGAAGTGCAGGAACCCTTGATCTTGCGGTAACCGGAGCAGACCATGTACTCCTTCTGCTTCATTGTGGTGCACCTGACCTGATACAGTTTCCTGCCGCAGTCGGCGCAGTAGACCATGCCGGAGAGAGCGGGCATTTCGCCCATCGGCGTAGGCCGCCGCCTGCCATCGCGGATACGCTGCACGATATCGAACACTTCCTTCGTGATGATCGGCTCGTGCGTACCCTCGAAAATCTGCCATTCGGACGGATCGTTCTTGAGCTGCTTTTTGCACTTATAGGACTTACGATAGGTCTTGAAATTGACCGTGCAGCCGAGGTATTCCCGGCGCTCAAGAATGTGGGTTACGGTGCTGGGCTGCCAAGTGTAATCGTCCCCGACGGTATGATGCTGTATAATAAAACTTGACACAATCCAAACAAAGAAAGTATATTAAACACAGAGGAGAGTGTCACAAATGGGAACAGGAAGACAATACGATGAGGAATTCAAAAAGCAGGCAATACTGCTTTCAAAGGAGATAGGAAATGCAGCAGCCGCAAAGGAATTAGGCATACCTAAAGGAACATTAGGAACATGGATTCATAAAGCGAAAGCCGGAGAAATAGATTGTCCCCGCGCAAAAATACTTGTCAAGCTGCGTGAAGGCGGCACGGAGCGGTTCAATATTCAAACCGTGGGACGTGTTCGTCGTATGCCAGAGCGTGTCCATTATGACTGCCCGCTAATTGATAACTGCTACGTATATACCCTCGACAGCGAATATGCGGAGGGCCTTACCGGCAGCATCGGTGATTCTTTCTATACGTATCTGTATAAGCGCAAATTCAACGCTCCCGGTATCGTGTTGCAGAAAGAATCCCTCAACGGCAGCGACCGCTTCGCAGTAAATCCTGAAGCCGTTGTTAGGGTGGTTCGGGAACAAATGCTTAGCGATTGTGATCTCGATCAGGACGGCAAGCTGAATAAGCACGGGATGGAAGTCAGCAAGGGCTATGTTTTTGGCACAAAACTGAAAACAGAAGCTATCGAGGGCGTCGCAAGAACCACCCATAATATTCGGACGCTGAATCGTATTTTCGGCGGTGAGCATCAAATCAGCAACCACGATGACGGGTTTATTATTCGTGACGCAAAACGCCGAATTGCTCGGGCAATAGGGATTGATGAAAACATTTCCAACAATGCGCTTCGTGTGCTGTTCGGTTCCATCGAAACGCAGGTAACACGATCCGCTTGAATGGTATTATAAAAACGGAGATAAGGGCGACGAGTATTTCAGCATCGTTTATCGGATGGCGTTCCGGCGCAGCAATTTCTACCCTGATTATATCATCAAGCTCAAAAACGGCGATGTGTGGATTATCGAAGCGAAGGGCGGCATGACAGCAGACGGTAGCTCCAATAACATCGATAAATACGCACCACGTAAGTTTGATGCTCTAAAGGAATATGCCTCGCGTCACCCAGAAATCAAGTGGGGCTTCGTGAGAGCTGTCGGTACGCAGATTTATCTGTCAAATATGGTCTGGTCAGAGGACCTTACCAATCGGAATGTTTGGAAACCGATAGAAGTTTTTATTTGACAGAGTGGGGGTACTTTCATGGAAGATACGCTGTCAGCCATTGTCGAAAAGCTGATTCAATCTCGCCGGGAAGGCGATTGGTGGGACTTTAAAAGAGAGCATCATCATGATAAGGCAGATCTTGTCCATGACATTACCTGCATGGCAAATTCCCGGGCGAACAGAGATGCATACATCATTTTCGGCGTTGAAGATCAGTCTTTTTCAATCTGTGGTGTAGAGAATGACCCTGACCGAAGGAATCAACAGGGCATCGTGGATATTCTACGAAGTGTCGGTTATGCTGGCAGTGTCCGACCAAGAATTGAATTAAGGACGATCACTTTAGAGCAGCATGAGGTGGATGTTCTTATCGTTAAGAACACTTATAGCGTCCCTTATTATTTGTAAAAGCAATACCAAGATCCCAAAATAAAGGCTCCAGACGGCAAAAAGATTGGGAGAATTGTGCGTCCATTCCATATCTACACGAGGGTTGTAGATAACAACACGGAAATCGACAAGAATGCCGATCTTAATGATGTTGAGTACTTGTGCGAAAACGGTTAGGAATTGATCGTTCTCCCAAGGAACGCCTGCTCGTGCTTCTCGATGAAATTGATAGATGGATCTTTGACTGGGGCAATAAAAAATACGCTTATCGTGTCGATTATCCGGAATACCAATTAGTTTTATCGGATGAAATGCGGCAAGGTTGGTGGCCGTCAGCAGTATTCTATACTCATCCCGTGATGCACCTTGCGCCATTAAATATCGTATACCATAGTACAACCATCCATGAAACGGAACTGTGGTGCTTTGATCAGTTTAGAAAATATCTGCCCAAGGCCGATAACTATGCTGTAGAGGGGAAATGCGATTTTTGGTACTCATACTATCTTCTTGATTCCATAGAGGGCAAACTGCTTCGGCTTTTCACGCATGGGACGCTCAATATCGCCAGCCGAGAGCCGAACTACCATCAGCTGCTGATCTTCCGGAACGAAGATGAAAAAAGATCGTTTGATACATCCCTCTCTGAGCACTTCGACGATTACTCAGATACTGTCATACAAAATCAGTACCAGAATCAGATTCAGGAGGATTCGGTTCAGAACGGTGGCGGATTAGCGTATTCTGCGTTTCAAGTTGCAAAATGTGCAAAGCTGTATGAGGACTGGCTGCAAGCGCGACAGAAAGCATGATCAAAAAGAAAAACGGCTATACCGGACGTGATGCCCGATATAGTCGTTATTTCTTGTGCCACCCACTTGAAGAATGCCATTAAAAATATGATTGTTTTCTCATATCCCTAATTAGCACCCTCAAACGGCGGTGCCTTTTTATTGCTTATATCTATATCGGAGGGTGAGAGTCTCGCCTGTGGGCTCGGTCGCCAGTATGACGCCGGCCGGCTGCTCGCCGGCGTTGAAATTCGTCAGGACAGAAACAAGGGGACGCCCTCTTGTGCATGGCGTCCCCTCTTAAAAACAGTCTACCGGACTGTTTTTGAATTCACCCCTTGCGGAGCACTTGTGTTAGAGTGTTTAGCTCTCTGCGGAGAGCGAGCAGGGACTCTGGTCTCGCCTGTCGGCTCGGTCGGTGCTTCTGCTGCGCAGAGGTCTCCACTGGAGACCCGCACCCCTGCACCCTGCAAGCTTTTGAAAAAGCTTGACCAAAACTTTTGTGTTGTCAGTTTTAGATACTGATATTTAGCATCAGTTTTTATTCCTGATGTACTCGTCAATGGCTTTTGCGGCCGCTTTGCCGGCTCCCATTGCAAGGATGACCGTTGCTGCGCCCGTTACCGCATCGCCGCCTGCATATACGGCTTCACGACTGGTCAGACCGCCTTCGCCGTCAGTAACTATACATCCGCGGCTGTTTGCTTCAAGTCCGGGCGTTGTCGAACGGATAAGTGGGTTCGGACTTGTGCCTATGGCGATTATCATGGTGTCCACTTCAAGAGTGAACTGGCATCCCTCTTTTACCACGGGACGTCTTCTGCCGCTTGCATCGGGTTCGCCAAGCTCCATCTCATCACATCTTACAGCGCATACCTCACCGTTTTCGTCACCGATGATCTCCACGGGATTGCACAGCGTCTTGAAGATTATGCCCTCCTCCATGGCATGCTCGACCTCTTCCTTGCGGGCCGGAAGCTCCTCCATGCCGCGGCGGTACACAATGTACACCTCTTCGGCGCCCATACGCATTGCAGAGCGGGCTGCATCCATAGCTACGTTGCCTCCGCCTGCAACAGCCACTCTTTTGCTGTGCCTGATAGGGGTCTTGCTGCCGGGTTTGTAGGCTTTCATCAGGTTTATTCTTGTAAGGTATTCGTTTGCCGAGTACACACCCTTCAGGCTCTCGCCCGGGATATTCATAAATCTTGGCAGACCGGCGCCGCTGCCTATATATACAGCTTCGTTGCCCATATCGAAAAGCTCGTCAATGGTCAGCACCTTGCCTATGACCATGTTTGTTTCAATGTCAACTCCCAGGGATTTAAGGTTGTCGATTTCCTTCTGCACGATATTCTTTGGCAGACGGAACTCCGGGATGCCGTACACCAGCACACCGCCGGCTAAATGCAGAGCTTCGTATACTGTGATCTTATATCCCATTTTTGCAAGATCGCCTGCTGCGGCAAGACCGCTGGGACCTGCGCCGATGACAGCGACCTTATGGCCGTTCTGCTCAGGCAGGGCAGGATTTTCGGTGCAGTGTTCCCTGTGGTAGTCGGCAACGAATCTTTCCAGTCTGCCGATGCCGACGCTTTCGCCCTTTATGCCTCTGACGCACTTGCTCTCGCACTGTCTTTCCTGCGGACATACTCTGCCGCACACTGCCGGAAGAGAGCTGGACTGCGCAATTATCTGATATGCGCCCTCCATGTCCTCGTTTGCCACCCTTTCGATAAACGCCGGGATATTGATGGCCACCGGACAAGCCGTAGTGCATGGCTTGTTTTTGCAGTTAAGGCAGCGTCTGGCTTCGCTTACAGCCATATCGTATGTGTAGCCCTGTGCGACCTCTTCAAAATTTCTTCTTCTCACCATGGGGTCCTGTACGGGCATGGGACATTTTTTATTGCTCATGTTTCTTTCCATCTCACTGCACCTCCTTATTCATCAGAGTGCATCCGGTCTCACGGGCGTGGGTCTCGAATTCCCTGTACATGGTGCCCCTGTGCATGGCTTCGTCAAAATCTACAAGATGCCCGTCGAAGTCAGGGCCGTCTACGCAGGCAAATTTGGTTTCTCCGCCTACAGTCAGTCTGCAGCCGCCGCACATGCCGGTGCCGTCTATCATAATGGGGTTCATGCTTACTATTGTTTTAATATTGTACTTTTTAGTAAGCAGGCATACGAATTTCATCATAATCAGGGGACCTATGGCGATGACCTCGTCGTATTGGCTGCCTTCATTTATAAGCTGCTCCAGAGCGTTTGTCACCAGACCTTTGGTGCCGTAGCTGCCGTCATCAGTCATAATGTGCAGTTCGCTGCTTACCGTCCTGAACTCGTCCTCAAGTATCACTAAGTCTTTGTTGCGGAAACCTACAATACTGTGAACCTCGCAGCCCATTGCTTTAAGCTTCTTGGCAATGGGGTAGGCTATGGCGCTGCCCACGCCTCCGCCGATGACAGCGACCTTTTTAAGTCCGTCAAGCTCACTGGGACGGCCAAGCGGCCCCACAAAATCATGCAGGCACTCGCCCTCGTTAAGCGTATCAAGCTCCATTGTAGAGCCTCCGACTATCTGATATATAATGGTTACAGTACCCTTCTCTCGATCATAGTCGGCAACGGTCAGCGGCACACGCTCGCTGTCCTCTTTTGCGCGGAAAATAATAAACTGACCCGGTTCCGCCTTTCTGGCGATAAGCGGCGCCTCGATCTCCATAAGGGAGACCGTAGGGTTCAGTGATCTTTTCTTTACGATCCTGTACATTAGATCCAGTCCTTTCATGTTGATAGTGTGCATAAACGTTTTTGACGTTTATGTGCTATACTTTTCTATTATAGCATATCATGCTGTTTCATACAAGTGATGAAAAAAGAAATTCTCTGTCTTTCCTCACGACTCCGCGCTTCCGCAGAATATACACATCCGGAAACATACGCTGCATTTCAAATAAATCATTTTTTTGAGTTTGAAAGAAATTGACATTGCAATAAAATCCCGTATTACAGCGGACTAAACAGGAAATTGGCAAACAGGCAATTCTGCATTTTAATGGCAAAAAAAGAAAAAAATGAAACAATTATCATTTCCTTTGTATATTTATGTGATATTTGTTAATTTTTTTATATTTATGTAATCAACATTTGACAAATCGAAGAATTGATATTATAATATAAATGACGACAAAAAAGGGGCGGTGAAGATGCTAAAAATTGGTATAATGATACAAAAATGCGGCGAATTTTACCAAAAATAACATTGGCAAACTTTACGGTAAAGGATCTTTTTGACTTACAGATTTTTTGACTGTTTTAATTTTGAAAAAAACGGACGGCAAAATATACATAGTCCGGAGTTTAAGCTAAGGAGTCGGAAATATGCAGCACGATGAACTAATGAGTCTTAAGGAGACAGGGCAGAAGGGGGATTTTCTGTTACCTTATGTCATAAGTAAGACGGTCATGCCGGATTACTATACTACCTTTCCTATGCATTGGCACGATGAAATGGAGATAGTCTATGTAGAGGAAGGCGAATTTATTGAATGTGTTGATTTCGAAGAGTATCATGTGAAGAAGGGCGATATAGTTCTCATCAATCCTTCTGTTCTTCACTCTTTCAGACAATTTGAGAACAGCAGGACGGTATTCCGCAGCGTGATATTCAACATGAATCTTCTCACCGGCAACAGTACGGATGCCTGCTCAATAAAATATTTCGTTCCGTTTGTTGAGAACGGCTTTATATCTCCTGTTGTCATTACTGCCGAGGACCCTCACTATGAGGATGTCTGCAGCAGGGTAAAGAATATGATCTCGGTCTATCACGAAAAAAGCGACTGCTTTGAGATAAAGCTCAAGGCAGAGGTCTACGGTCTGTTCTATGTGCTTTTCAAGGATGTTTTTGTTTGTGATGCGGGCGACATGGGTATCAAGGACGTTACCACCAAGAATATAAAGGCCATCATAGACTACATCAATGAAAACTACATGAACAACATCACCATAGATGAGCTTGCCGAAACCGTCAATCTGAGTAAGCACTACTTCATGCGTTTCTTCAAAAAATACATGGGTATGACCTGCATTGAATACATAAATGACTATCGTCTTAACATAGCGTCAAACCTTCTGCTGACCACCCGCGTACAGATTACCGAGGTGGCCGCAAGCATCGGGATCACCAACCTGTCTTACTTCAACAGGATATTCAAGAAGAAGTTCCACATGACACCCAAGGAATATAGGTATAGTGTCTCTAACAGGTAAAATTTTTCCGCATAGGCCGGGCTTCACCGCCCGCACCGTTTGACGTTCAGGATCGGAAAGAAAACCAGACCACAGCAGACTCGGCATTTTGTCGGGTCTGTTATTTTTGTTGCAAAATGACAGAGACATGCTATAATGATACTGATACTATTATCACTTTGAACGGTAGATATGTCAGGGCTTTGCCCCGACACCCCACAAGGGCTTCTTGAGTCTCACCCTCAGAAATAAGGAAAGGTGTGTAATATGGATAATATCACTTTGTTTATAGCCGGCGGCTTGCTTATAGTCGGAGCGGCGGTCGCGTTTATTTTTGTGTTCAGAAACTATATGCGTACGGACGGCAGACGCTTCAGGGCGGATTACAGCGGCGGAAAACAGCAATATACAAACGCAAAGGAAAAATACAGGGTCGGGCAGAAGGTCACTCTTTACTACGGACCTGCGGCGACCGATACTGTTTACTACTTCTCCCTTGACGGCGAGAAAATCAATCCGGAATACGATGACGAAAAGGGCTATGTCATACACTTTACTATGCCGGCGCATGACATCACGCTGGAATGTACGTCAAAAAATATCTCGGCTGTCCCGGAAGAAAGTGATGGGGAATGAACCTTTTTTCGATGTAAAAGCGTATCACTGCGGCTGTCCCGGACGGAATTAATTTTGCCGGCAGGGATAAAAAAACTTGACAAAATGCAGTTATCTGTGTTACAATAAATTCTTGTGAGCGAATAGCTTACGGGAGAAAATTTCGCTGTGTAGGTTCAATATAAATGCTTTGAAGAGGTTGAATTTTACAGTGAAATTGAATAAAACGCTGTTTATCGGCGCATAATGCATGTGTCCGCTGAACATATTATTTTCTGAGCAAGGAGGTGCAATGAATTGCCAACGTTTAACCAGTTAGTTCGCAAGGGCAGAGAGGTTTCCGAAAAGAAAGCCAAGGCTCCCGCACTTCTCAAGGGCTGGAACAGCAAGAAGCGCAGAGCTATCGACCAGAACTCACCCCAGAAGAGAGGCGTTTGTACTGCCGTAAAGACAGCTACACCTAAAAAGCCTAACTCGGCTATCAGAAAGATCGCCAGAGTAAGACTTTCAAACGGCATCGAGGTAACATCATATATCCCCGGTGTAGGCCACAACCTTCAGGAGCACAGCGTTGTTCTGATCAGAGGCGGCCGTGTTAAGGACCTTCCTGGTGTTCGTTATCACATCATCCGTGGTACACTGGACGCACAGGGTGTTGCAAAGCGTATGCAGGCTCGTTCCAAGTACGGTGCAAAGCGTCCGAAGGCAGGCAAGAAGTGATCCGGCACTTATCCCGGAAAATAATTCTTAAGGCTCTTTTAAAGATAACGCAATACAGAGATGTATTTTTACATATATATGCCTCTCTGTATGGCAATGCGGAAGAAGAAGTCTTTCGAGTACCTATGAAATCACTAATGTGAAGGAGGGAAGTATAATGCCAAGAAGAGGTAATGTTGCAAAACGTGACGTTTTGCCCGATCCGGTTTATAATTCAAAGCTGGTGACCCGTCTCATCAACAACATCATGTATGATGGCAAGAAGGGCGTCGCTCAGAAGATCGTTTACGGTGCTTTCGAGATCGTGAACACAAAGACAGGAAAAGAGCCGCTCGAGGTTTTTGAGCAGGCTATGGAAAAGGTTATGCCCTCTCTTGAGGTAAAGGCCCGCCGTGTGGGCGGTGCTACCTACCAGGTTCCTATGGAGGTAGGACCTGAGAGAAGACAGACACTCGGACTTCGTTGGATCTCAAGATATTCAAGACTCAGATCCGAAAAGACCATGAAGGAAAGACTTGCCGGAGAAATTCTTGATGCTGTAAACGGCATCGGTGGTGCTGCCAAGAAGTGCGAGGAAACACATAGAATGGCAGAGGCAAATAAGGCATTTGCTCACTACAGATGGTAATAGAGGCGAAATTGCCCCTACAGCGTGTGCCTGAGGGCACAAATATCAAGGAGGATTAAAATGGGAAGGCAAGTATCACTTGAAATGACACGAAATATCGGTATCATGGCTCACATTGATGCCGGTAAAACAACTACAACAGAACGTATTCTTTTCTACACCGGCGTCAACCACAAGATCGGTGAGACCCACGAGGGTGCTTCCACCATGGACTGGATGGCTCAGGAGAAGGAAAGAGGTATTACGATCACATCTGCTGCCACAACTTGTTTCTGGGCAGGAAGCGACGGTACCAAGGGCAGCCACAGGATAAATATCATTGACACCCCCGGTCACGTTGACTTTACGGTTGAGGTCGAGCGTTCACTCCGTGTACTTGACGGTTCCGTGACGGTTCTCTGTGCTAAGGGCGGTGTTGAGCCTCAGTCCGAAACAGTCTGGAGACAGGCTGATAAATATAAGGTGCCGCGTATGGTATACGTCAACAAGATGGATATTATGGGCGCCGACTTCTATAACGTTGTACAGATGATGAAAGACCGTCTGAAGTGCAATGCTGTGCCGATCCAGCTCCCGATCGGTTCAGAGGATACCTTCAAGGGCATCGTAGACCTCGTTGAAATGAACGCAGACATCTATTATGATGATCTGGGCAAGGACATGAAGGTCGAGGAGATCCCTGAGGAGATGAAAGAGCTTGCCAAGAAGTACCATGACGAGCTTATCGAGCATGTATGCGAGCAGGATGACGAGCTTATGGAGAAGTTCTTTGAGGGTGAAGAGCCCACCAAGGAAGAGATCAAGAGAGTTATCCGCAAGTCTACCATTGACAACACAATGGTACCGGTAGTGTGCGGAACATCGTACCGCAACAAGGGCGTTCAGAAGCTTCTTGATGCTATCGTAGACTATATGCCCGCTCCTACAGACGTTCCCGCTATCAAGGGCATCAACCCTGAGACAGAAGAAGAGGTAGAGGTTCCTTCCTCAGATTCAGAGCCTTTTGCAGCTCTTGCATTCAAGATCGCTACCGACCCCTATGTTGGTAAGCTCTGCTTCTTCCGTGTATATGCAGGTACCCTTAACGCAGGTTCTACTGTATATAACTCTACCAAGGACAACTCCGAGCGTATCGGACGTATACTTCAGATGCATGCAAACCACAGACAGGATATCGAGACTGTTTATGCAGGCGATATCGCTGCAGCTGTAGGTCTGAAAAATACAACAACAGGCGACACTCTCTGTACAGAGGGACATCCTGTTATCCTTGAATCAATGGAATTCCCGGATCCTGTTATCCGTGTTGCTATCGAGCCTAAGACAAAGGCCGGCCAGGAAAAGATGGGTATTGCTCTTGCAAAGCTTGCTGAAGAGGACCCGACCTTCAAGGCATATACGGATGAAGAGACCGGACAGACCATCATCGCCGGTATGGGCGAGCTTCACCTTGAAATCATCGTAGACAGACTTCTCCGTGAGTTCAAGGTAGAGGCAAATATAGGTAAGCCTCAGGTTGCATACAAGGAGACTATCCGCAGAAATGCAGATGTTGACGAGAAGTATGCAAGACAGTCCGGCGGTAAGGGCCAGTATGGTCATGTCAAGATCAAGCTTGAGCCTAACCCCGACAAGGGCTACGAGTTTATCAACGCTGTTGTCGGCGGCGCTATCCCCAAGGAGTATATCCC
>JAFTCS010000039.1 GCA_017454565.1 Clostridia bacterium | reverse complement strand
GCTTGGGCAGTTCCGCAAATGTCTTGTACTCACCCTCAAGATTCTTGAAGAGAATGATATCCTTGATTTTTTCATAGAACTTCTCGTCCTTGATGCAGCCAAACTTGATGAAGGGAGAGATATCATCCCAGTAGCTCTCAAAAGACTTTCTCTCGTTATTGAAAACCGAGGTAAGCTTATCGGCGACTTTCTTTGTGATATGGCGGGATATCTTAGCGACCTCTCCGTCATTCTGCAGGAATGAACGGGACACGTTCAGGGGAAGATCCGGGCAGTCGATGACACCCTTGAGGAGCATCAGGAACTCCGGGACGACCTCCTTTATATTATCGGCAATATATACCTGATTAGCAAAAAGCTTGATCTCACCGGGCATTACCTGCAGTTTATCGGTCTGCTTCGGGAAGTAGAGTATACCCTTTAGTCTGAAAGGATAGTCAACATTGAGGTGTATCCAGAAGAGAGGAAGGTTCATATCGGTGAAAGTCTCACGGTAGAAGTCTTCATATTCCTCTGTTGTGCAGTCTTTTGGAGCCTTGAGCCAAAGGGGAGAGGTGTTGTTTATCGGTTTTGGAAGTGACGGAGCTGAATCCGGCTTATCTTCCTTTTTTTCGCTTTCATCGGGTTTCTTTATGGTGTTGAAATAGATCTCGTAGGGCATGAAGTGGCAGTACTTCCTCAGTATCTCGCGCATTTTGTATTCACTGAGGAATTCCTTTCCGTCCTCTGAAATGTGCAGGATAACGCTGGTGCCCTTTTCTGTGCGTGTGCCGTCAGAGATCTCATAGGTGTGGCTGCCGTTGCTCTCCCAATGGACAGGCTTTGCATCCTTCAGATATGAAAGGGTCTCGATCTCTACATTCTCGGCAACCATGTATGATGAGTAGAATCCAAGACCGAAGTGTCCGATTATTCCGCCTTCGGCATCGGTTTTGTCCTTGTACTTGTCAAGGAATTCCTGAGCGCCTGAAAAAGCGATCTGAGCGATGTACTTTTCAACCTCGTCCTCGGTCATGCCTATTCCGTTGTCCGAAACTGTAATTGTCTTTGCCTCAGGGTCAAGGGTGACTTCAATTTTCGGCGCTATGTTGTCGTTCTCGGCTTCACCTATCTGGCAAAGGCTCTGATACTTTTTAATAGCATCGCAGGCATTTGCCACTACCTCACGGATAAAGATGTCTCTGTCCGAGTAGAGCCACTTCTTGATGATCGGAAACAGGTTTTCCGAATCAACCTTGATCTGTCCTTCTTTTTTCATTTTTTCTGTACCTCCATGGTAAATATATTTGATCCTCGTAAATGCGGGGTCATTAACATATAATTGACTTCCTTGGAAAGTCTAAAGCTCACGCGTCTGTTCTGGTCATATTTCTTTCGAGCCATTGCTGATATGTCATGAGTACCTGTCTTGGTTTTGAGCCCTCATGGGGTCCGACAATGCCCATCATTTCCATTTCGTCTATAAGGCGGCCTGCGCGGGCATAGCCAAGACGCAGACGCCGCTGCAGCAGTGAGGTGGACGCCTGTCCTGCCTCGACTACACATTGTATGGCTTGTTCCATGACCGGATCCATCTCTCCGTCAGCATCCGGATCATTCTGCTTTCCGCCGTTATCACCTATAGCGCTGCGCTCGATCTCATCTATAACGTCCTTGTCGTATTCTACGGTCTTGTTGTGCTTGATGAAGTCCACAATATGCTCGATCTCATCATCATCAACAAAGCAGCCCTGCACACGGATAGGCTTGGTCGTACCAATGGGCGAATAAAGCATATCTCCGCGGCCGACCAGTTTTTCTGCTCCGCCGGTATCAAGAATTGTACGGGAGTCGATCTGAGACTTTACGGCAAAGGCAATACGGCTGGGAACATTCGCCTTGATAAGACCTGTAATGACATCGACCGACGGACGCTGGGTAGCGATAACCAGATGCATACCTGCAGCACGTGCCATCTGTGCAAGCCGGCATATAGATTCCTCGACCTCATTCGGCGCGGCCATCATCAGGTCAGCTAACTCATCTATTACAATTACGATCTGACACATTTTTTCAAGCTTTTTTACTTCCTTTGGCTCAATGGGAGAACTATTAAGTTCAGCCTGTGCATGGGCAAGCATTTCGTCCTCTTCGAAAGTACGGTCGGCATCATCAGAATAGCTTTCTTCAACCTCAGTATTCTGCTTATCAACGAGTCGGTTATAGCTGTGCATATCTCTTACGTTGAATTCAGCGAATGTCTTGTAGCGTTCAAGCATTTCGTTAACGGCCCAGTTCAGAGCACCGGCCGCCTTACGCGGATCGGTAACAACAGGTACAAGAAGGTGAGGGATACCGTTATATACTCCTAATTCAACCACCTTCGGGTCGATAAGAATAAGCTTGACTTCATCAGGCCCGGCCTTGTACAGCAGGCTGACGAGCATTGAGTTTATGCACACGGATTTACCAGAACCGGTTGAACCCGCAATCAACAGGTGAGGCATCCTTGCAAGGTCGGCAAGGGTGATCCTGCCTGTGATATCCATTCCGAGCGCAACTGTGAGTCTGCTTTTGGCGTTCTGGAATTCACCGGACTCAACAAGACTCCTCATTTTTACAACGGATACATTCTTGTTCGGAACCTCTATGCCTACGGCGTTCTTTCCGGGGATAGGAGCTTCGATACGCACTCCCATGGCAGCAAGGTTCATGGCAATATCATCGGCAAGGTTGGTTATTTTGCTGATCTTCACGCCGGCAGCCGGCTGAAGTTCATAGCGTGTCACCGACGGGCCGCGGCAGATATCGGTTATCGTGGTAGAAACACCAAAGCTTTTCAGGGTATCCACAAGCTTTGTGGCGCTCTGCTGCAATTCACGGGAAATATTGTATTCCTGTTCAGCGGGCTGCGGCTCCAGAAGTGTGAACGGCGGTTTAAGATAAGCAGTATCCTGCGTGCTCATGGTGCTTATTTTCTGCACGTTTCCAAGCTCTGAGGGTTTTACACGGGCAGCTTCGCCTGTTTTATCCTCAGACTTTTTCGTCATTTCTGACAAGCTTGCAGGTGCATTCTGTCTTGCCTGAGTTTCTCTTCTGTTCTGAAGATTTCTTTTCTCGTTATCCTGACGCACAAGCTCGGAAATATCCAGAGTGGATTCGGAACTGATATCAACTGCGTTTTCATCTTCCTGTCCAATGTTGTCAAATACAGGAGAGTATTCATCGAACGGCTGCTCATGTAGTTGGTTTATATCAGGCATAACAGGTTCCTGAATATTGTCAGACTTCCGGGGCTGCCTTTTTACGCCTTTCTTACCTGTGTTCTCCTCAACGATGTCAGCTTCATAGAACGGTGTTCTGTTTATGCGCCTGAATTCCGATTCCTCGGCTCTGCGTCTGACCGCCTGAACCTTCTGGTCAACCTTACGGTCAACATACTGCTTGCGGTTTATTTTACGGTTTTCGTCCTTTATCTTCTTTTCTTCGGCTTTTACGCGGGTGCGTATTTCTTTATGGTCGCTGATCTTTTCGCTTACAGGCTCTTTCAGTTTGTCAATGATATTAATGAAGAGTGCTTCAAAGGACATATAAAGAAAGAACAACAGCACGATAGCCGAGAAAAGTCCTCCTACTACACCGCCTAAAAGCTTAACAATAGGAATGCCTAAAAATGCTCCTATCACTCCGGCGCCGCTGTTTAATGAAGCTTCGTTGTAGGAATTGCCGATCTCCTGAAAAAAGCCTCCAAGCTGAGTATTAACGGATGAAAAAGTATATACAGTGGTCGCAAACATCACAATTGTGCCCGAAAAGAAAAATACTTTCAGCGGGAACCTGTATGTAGACTGTTCCCGGAACATCTGAACGGCACAATAAAGAAATATAAAAGGAACTAAAAAGCCAAGGAAACCGAATACGCCCTTATAAAATTCGTGCATTCCCTTCCAGAGACTCTGACCTTGCAGGAAAAAAAGCATTGTCAGCAGCATTGAGCAGCCAATAAGTACAACGCCCTTTGCAAAACGTACACTTTTATTATGCTGTATTTCTGCGGCGGACTTTTTTGTGCGCTTTCCTGATGAGCCTGTTCTTGATTTTGCGGTTGATTTAGACGCTTTCCTTGCTGTGGTTCCGGTTTTTTTAGCCGGTGTTTTTTTACGGGCAGTTCCCGAGGCAGAGCGGCTGCCGGTTTTTTGGGCAGCTTTTTTTTTGGTAGAGCTTTTTGTCGATTTTTTTTCTGCCAAGTCTTATGCACCTCCGTTTATTTCAAAACCTGATGATTCAAAAGTGCAGGGGCTGCTGTGTGAACAGGTTTGTGCCGGAGCTAAGCTCTATAATAGCAATAAGAATGATAGCAAGACCAACAGCGGCGGTGTAAAGGATAAAAATAAACATCTTGTTCGTATTAAGCAGCCATTTGAAAAGCTTGATAGCCAAAAATCCTACAACGCCGGCAACTACCATACCTACAAGAACATAAACAAAATTGACATTCTGAATATCGCTTTCAGTTGAGAACAGGACGTCTTTCAGCTCTAAAAGTGCCGCTGCAACGATAGCCGGTGTGCCAAGCAGGAACGAAAAATCAAGTGCAGACTGTCTGTCTATTCCGCGCAGCTGACCGGCTGCCAGTGTTGAGCCTGAGCGTGAAAGTCCGGGCAGAAGCGCTGCAAAGCACTGGGTAAAACCAACAACTATTGCATCAAGCGGACGGTAATCTTTTCTGAGCTTTTTTCTGTATTTTTTGCCGTTGATCACCTTAATGCGGCGGTTTCTTTTTCCTCCGATGAAGAGAAGAGCGCTTGTTGCTGTAAGAGCTATGCCTACCACAATGAAATAGCCGTCCATTGCAAACTTGTCGCCAAGATCCTTAAGCTTCATTTCTGTGCCGGGAATAGGGAGGAAGAGCGCAAAAAGCGGCAGCAGGCCAACGATTATCATCATTGCCATATTCTCCTGAGAATTCATTTCTTTCCATTTGAATTTTCCGGTGAATATCTTCTTTATAATGCTGCCAAGAGCGCCGAACAGCTTTATGACCGTCTTGAAATATACTCCCACGACAGCGGCAAGGGTACCGACATGAAGCATAACGGAAAAGAAGAGGTTGCTTTCTGTCATTCCCGAAACGTGCTGGTATATTGCAAGGTGTCCACTGCTGGATACGGGCAGGAACTCGGTAAGTCCCTGAAGAATGCCCTGAAAAATAGCGTCAAACAATGTCATATATGTACCTCCTGATTTTATAAAAAAGCCGAACGGATGCCGATACACCCGTTTTAGCTTTCATACTGAAAACATGTTGATAAAAGAATATGAATAAGAAAAATATATTATCACTTATGGTCTGAGTGCTGTTTGTCTATCATTTTGCAGAGAGCCTTTACAGCGTCGCTGAGGGAACCTATGCTGTTTATCAGCCCCTCCGAGACTGCCGTTTCACCGTCAAGAATGGTGCCTATATCCATTACAAGCTCGCCGGTGTTCAGTGCAAGACTGTTATACCGTTTTGCAGAGATCTTTGAGTGAGCGGTTACAAAGTCGGTGATACGCCGCTGCATGCGCTGGAAATATTCAAAAGCCTGGGGTACTCCAAGCATCATGCCGCTCATCCTTACCGGATGGATAGTCATAGTTGCCGACCTTGCAATAAATGATTTTTTTGCAGCCACGGCGATGGGCACCCCTATGGAGTGTCCTCCTCCAAGCACAAGCGAGACCACAGGTTTTTTCATTCCCGCCATAAGCTCGGCAATGGCAAGGCCGGCCTCAACATCACCGCCTACAGTGTTAAGAAGCACCAGCAGACCTTGTATCTCTGTACTTTGTTCAACAGCAATAAGCTGAGGGATAATGTGCTCGTACTTTGTCGTTTTATTCCGGGCAGACAGGATATAGTGCCCCTCTATCTGACCGATTATGGTCATAAACTGTATAACATACTTTCCGTTGTCTGATATTATCGACCCGGTATCGGTTATACCGGAAAAAGGCAGGGCCGCATTTGCTTCATCGGTATCCGGTATATCCTCATCACCGGACAAATGTTCAGAGGAAACAAACCTGTTATTATCCTGCCGGTTTAAATTGTAATACATATTATCACGCACCTTCCTGAAATTAGTTTCTGCAGAAGAAGCGGATAATACGCATCCTTAATATATTCCAATTTTTGCTCTTTTGCTACAAGCTGAATTTTCTTTCAATAAAGCGGCAGATGTGTGTTACAGGGATCGTGAGCAATGCCCATAGAAAGCTGTAAAACGGACAGATCTGACCGCAGAAGTTCATCTTCCGGTCGGAATAGTCCCATACGCAGAGCTTCATGCAATAATTGAAAACGAAACCCGAAAGAAACTCTGCAATGGTTATCACCGTACAGCCTATCAGACATTTAAGAGTCATAGCACAGCGGCCTATACTGCAGAAGATCCTGTAAAGCACCACAAAGCATAGCCCTCCGGTGAGTACCATCGACCAGTGTGTGCGCCGCCGCCAGAGAATTTCAAGAAGACCGTAAGCAGTGCCTCCGATAGCAAATAATATACAAAAGCATGACAGCCTGTTCTTCATACAAACCACCCGTATTATTGTTTGCAAAAGCCGGCTGATTATGTGCAAATGTCATGTCTTTTTACGGTAAGTAATTATTGAGTGAACGATTATTGCCGCAGAACAGGCACAGGCAACACCGAATAAGATGTAGATGATCGTATTGCTGTAGGGTACGCTTTTTTCAGACTGAGCCTGTTCGGATGTTTCCATCCGGGAAAGGACAGAGGTTATATCTGTGATAAGCATATCGGCAATATGCCGGTGTCCGTCCTTATTGGGATGTATGTCGGCAGTTATCAGGTTGGTCCAGACTAAAAGATTATCCTTGAACTCACTGAAAAGATCTTCAACATAGGTACCGTAGCCGTATTCCTTGCTTTCTGCAACAGAAAGTGTTTTTGCACTTATATTGCTGAGCATATTATCTATACTGTCAATTATCGCATTGCTGCCTGCCAGTGAGGTAGGATCATACGGTGTAAGAAAATATATCTGTGCCTCCGAACCGGTCTCGCGAATGTATGAGATCATTTCCTTAATGTTCTCTTCATACTTGAGTACAGTATTGCTGAAAGAATTCTGTACGGTAGTATCTGTACATTTTTTTATTATCCTGTCAAGAGGTTCCTTTGCATTTGGGTCGGAAAAAACGCTGAGAAGTGTCTTTTCGATTGCCCCGAGACTTGAAAGGTCGATATTGATCCCAAGCTTACGGAAATTTTCGGACTCGTTTTTAAATGCGTCATACAGTGCAAGCTCCACAACGTCCATAACGTCGTTTCCGCCTGTTGAGATAATAATGACATCGGAATTTTTAATTATTTCCTTATCGGCAGATCTCAGCACATCAAGAGTATCATCGCTGGCGTCTCCTGTTTTTGAAAAGTTGAAAAATGTCTTGCCGTACTCAAGGCCGTAATGACTGCAAAGAATATTTGCAAAGCAGTCTTCCGCCTTTGAATAATCATAACGGTCGAAATTTTCCAGCCGGTATCCGGCGGAAATGGAGTCACCGAAAACCGCAATTTCCGAGACCCGCTCAGACAACTCATTGCCGGTGCTTTCATTCTCATCCGCATTTGCACTCACCGTGAAAAGGGACATAAACATAATAGCGGAAACGCACACACATAAAATCTTTCTGAAGCTTATCATAGCAAACCAACCTCCTGTACAAGAAGCATATCAGCTCAGGAAACCGTCGATTATAGTCGCCTCGGCTTCCTCCTCGGTCATGCCAAGAGTACGCAGCTTGAGTATCTGCTCGCCTGCGATCTTGCCGATAGCTGCCTCGTGGATGAGAGCAGCGTCGTTGTCCCTGGCGTGAAGCTCCGGAGCAGCATCCACCTTGCCGTTTTCGGAGATTATCGCGTCACATTCGGAGTGACCGGTACAGGGTGCGTTGCCTACAATGACCGAATGATATTCCTGATGGGAATCATCCCTTGCCACGGAACGGGAGATGAGGTCAACACCGGAGTCTTTACCGTTCATCTCCACCTTGAAGTCAGTTTTTGCATTCTGATCCTTCTCGGTGAGTATCCTTTCGCGGATAAGCAGCTTTGCCCTTGCGCCAAGCTGGGCACGGGTTATCCTTGTGGTTCTGTCAACACCGCCGATCTGAGCGGTATCCATTTCAAGCTGTGAATCCTCTTCAAGCTCGGCCTCTGTAACCGGGTCAATAGAGCGCAGTCCTGTGCCGTGACCTTTACCGATGTGCTTTTCAAGGTACTTTACCTTGGAGCCCTTGCCCAGAAAGAATCGGTGAATACCGTTGTGTCTTGCCGGTTCGCCGGTTTCAGTGTGGATTCCGCAGCCGGCAACGATAATGACATCAGCGTTCTCGCCTACGAAAAAGTCGTTATACACCAGATCGTCCACATCGCCGTGAGTAACGCAGGCAGGGATAGAAACGGTTTCTCCCTTAGTGCCGGGAGCAATGAATATCTCCAGACCGGGCTTATCCTTTTTCGATTCGATCTTGATATTTTTGCTTGATACTCTGCCGGCACACTGACCGTCCTCACGGATGTTGTATGCGCCTTTGAATTCTCCGTCCCAATCGGAGATCTCTCTCAGCAGATCTTTGGTTATCTCATTCATCAGAACATCTCCTCCTGCTTAAAGCATTTACCCGTAACCGAATTGTTCTCCAAAAGCAGCTTCATCATTTCGTCTGGCTTGCCCTGAGCTTTTATGCTGCCGTCTGCGACAATGGCTATCTCGTCGGCTATGCGAAGTATTCTTTCCTGATGGGAAATGATTATGATCGAGCCGTCGAGATTTTTCCTTATATCCTCAAAGGTCTTTATAAGATTTGTAAAGCTCCACAGGTCAATGCCGGCCTCGGGTTCGTCAAAAACAGTCAGCACCGAATGTCTTGCCAGCACCGTTGCGATCTCGATACGCTTTATCTCGCCGCCGGACAGGGTAGAGTTTACTTCGCGGTTGATATACTCTTCCGCACACAAGCCGACCCGGCTCATGTAATTGCATATCTTGTCCAGGGGCAGCTTTTCACCGGCAGCAAGCTCAATAAGTCTGCGCACGGTAATGCCTTTGAATCTTACCGGCTGCTGAAAGGCAAAGCTTATACCCATTTTTGCTCTTTCGGTAATGTCGGCTTCGGTAATATCCCTGTCGTTAAGAAATATCTTTCCGCCGTCCTGCCTGTATATTCCGGCAATGATCTTTGCAAGAGTAGTCTTTCCTCCGCCGTTAGGACCTGTTATGACGATGAGTTTACCGTCAGGCACAGTGAGATCCAGATTGTTGAGCACACCAACTCCGTCAGGGGTGCTCCACGATATATTTTCCAGCCTTAGCAATTTTATCATCCTTTTCTGAGTAGAATTAAGCGTAAAATATATTATATCACATTATCATATATTATACAAATAATTTTTTAGTCTTAAACCATCTTTTTTTCGTTTTTTAACCGGAGTGTTCTTTTAGTGCCGGTTTTGGTGAAATATTTTTTATTTTTTGACGCAAACAGTTGTGTAAAGCGAATAAACTTTACAGGATAAGTGTTCTGTTAGCTCTGCAATTTTATCCATGAGCGGTAAAAGCCAAGCTCAAATATGATGTAAAGCAAAGCAGCTTTAATTAAATACCTAAGTGTTCAAAAGGCACCTTAATGCTGATTTTAGCCCTATTCAACGGCTTTTGGGCAGAATTTCTTGTATTTTGTCACAAAAAGAAATCCGGGCTTTGTATTGTGCATGCTGTGAGTTTGTGCTATAATATTAAAGATACGAACAGGCAGAAATATCTGAAGTCCGTAAAAAATGCAAGAACCAAAGGAATCCAAAAGGAGAGATGAACAATGCTTTCTGATATCGAGATAGCTCAGAGCGCTCAGGTACAGCCCATCGTAAACATCGCCCGCAAGTTAGGGATCAATGAGGACGACCTTGAATACTATGGCAAATACAAGGCCAAGCTTTCCGAGAACCTTATCAAAGAAAAGTCAGCCGGAAAGGACGGCAAACTCATTTTAGTGACAGCCATAAACCCAACGCCCGCAGGCGAAGGCAAGACCACGACTTCCGTCGGCTTGGGAGACGCCCTTTCACTTATCGGCAAGAAGACAGTTATCGCACTGCGTGAGCCTTCGCTCGGACCGGTGTTCGGCGTTAAGGGCGGTGCTGCCGGCGGCGGATATGCCCAGGTCGTTCCTATGGAGGACATCAACCTGCATTTCACAGGTGATATGCATGCCATTACAGCGGCAAACAATCTGCTCTGCGCTATGCTCGACAACCATATACAGCAGGGCAACAGTCTTGGTATAGACGTTAAAAAGGTGCTCATAAAGCGCTGCCTTGATATGAATGACAGAGAGCTCAGAAATATAGTTGCAGGTCTCGGCGGCAGAGTAAACGGTGTGCCCCGCGAGGACGGTTTTATCATCACTGTCGCCAGCGAGGTAATGGCTATACTTTGCCTTGCTTCGGATATCACCGACCTGAAAGAAAGGCTGGGAAGCATTCTGGTCGCCTATACATTTGACGGCAAGCCTGTATATGCCCGCGATCTGAAGGCCAGCGGCGCAATGGCTGCTCTTCTCAGAGATGCAATAAAGCCCAACCTTGTACAGACGCTTGAGGGTACTCCGGCTATCATGCACGGCGGCCCGTTTGCAAATATCGCTCATGGCTGCAACTCTGTCAGAGCAACAAAGCTCGGTCTTAAACTCGGTGATTACCTTGTAACCGAGGCCGGTTTCGGTTCCGATCTTGGCGCGGAAAAATTCTTTGACATCAAGTGCCGCAAGGCAGGTCTCAGCCCCAGCGCGGTTGTGCTGGTGGCCACTGTCCGTGCACTGAAATATAACGGCGGCGTACCCAAAGCCGAGCTTGGCAGCGAGAACCTTGCTGCACTCGAAAAAGGAATCGTGAACCTTGGCGCCCACATTGAAAATATGCACAAGTACGGTGTGCCTGTAGTAGTCGCTATCAACCGTTTCAATGCAGATACAGATGCAGAGCTTGACTTCATTAAAAACTACTGTACAAGCCTTGGCGCCGATTTTGCTCTTTCAGAGGTATTCGCAAAGGGCGGTGAAGGAGGCAGAGAGCTTGCAGAAAAGGTCGTTGCCGCCTGTGAAAAAGAGTCCTGCTTCAAGCCGCTTTATCCGCTTGAGCTTACAATTAAAGAAAAGATCTCGGAGATCGCCGGAAATATCTACGGCGCCGACGGCGTTATTTACACCACGGCTGCCGACAAGGCGATCGCAGACATTGAGAAGTTAGGCGCCGGAGACCTTCCTGTTTGCATTGCCAAGACCCAGTATTCACTTTCTGATGACCCCACACTTCTGGGCAGACCTAAGAATTTCAACATAACCGTCCGTGATGTCAGACTTTCCAACGGCGCAGGTTTCGTTGTCGTTTACACAGGCGATATAATGACCATGCCCGGTCTGCCCAGGGTTCCTGCCGCAGAGAAGATAGATGTTGACGCCGACGGCAAGATCACAGGACTTTTCTGATGGGAGAGAAACAAACCTTGCAGAAACTTTACAGTAAAAGTGAACGGCAGACCGAGGAAATAGCCGAAAGGCTTGCCAAAACATTAAAGGGTACAGAGATAATTGCCATGTTCGGCGGCTTAGGTGCTGGAAAAACAGCCTTTACACGAGGTCTTGCACGTGGACTTGGCATTGATGACGGTGTATCCAGCCCTACGTTTGCTCTTGTGCACGAGTATGAAGGCAGGTTTATGCTTTTTCATTTTGATATGTACCGCATCGGAAGCTTCGACGATCTCTATTCCACTGGTTTCTACGATTATCAGGGGCAGGGTATAATGATAATCGAATGGAGCGAGAATATAGAGCCTTTCCTGCCTGATAAACGGATAAACGTGAGTATCAGGTGTATTTCTGACAATGAACGGGAAATAACCATAGAGGGGACGGAAATGATATGAAAATACTTGCAATAGATACCACTGCTTCACCGGTTTCGGCCGCTCTTGTTACCGACGGTTTTCTTGAGGGCGAGTTTTTTCTTAACGTCAAAACGACCCACAGCCAGACTCTTATGCCGATCATAGACAACTTGCTCAGTATGACCAATACGAAGCCTGAGGATATAGACCTTTTTGCTGTTGATGCCGGACCGGGTTCATTTACAGGTGTGCGCATAGGCGTTTCTACCGTAAAGGGAATCACATTTCCACTGTCAAAACCCTGTGCGGCGGTATCTACACTTGAAGCGATGGCATATTCCATGCCGTACAGTGACGGAATAGTCTGCGCTGTAATGGACGCCCGCTGTTCTCAGGTTTATAATGCTCTTTTTATGCTTGAAAACGGAACTGTGCAGCGCATAACCGAAGACAGGGCACTGAGCATTGAGGAGCTTAAAAACGAGCTTGGCTATTACGAAGAGAATAATATCTATCTTGTGGGTGACGGCGCAGACATCTGCAATAAGGCTTTTGCAGATGAATTTCCTATGCTGACCCTTGCGCCTATGAATATACGCTTCCAACACGCTTACGGTACGGCTATGGCTGCTGAAAAAATGGCTGTGAACGGCTCCTTGTGTACATCGGACGAGCTTATGCCGATATATCTGAGAGTACCGCAGGCGGAGCGTGAACTTAAAGCAAGGCAGCAGATGAACTGAGTTTAAAAATATAAAAAGGGGAAGAAATAATGAAATTAGCACTTGCAGCTGATCACGGAGCTTTTGAGCTTAAGGAATCCATAAAAAAGCATCTTGAAGAAAAGGGTATAGAGTATGAGGATTTCGGCTGCTACTCAAAAGAGTCGGTCGATTATCCAAGATTTGCTTTCAAGGCAGCAAAAGCGGTTGCCGACAAAAATTGCGACCTTGGTGTTCTTTGCTGTACCACAGGTCTGGGTATGTCAATGGCAGCCAATAAGGTAAAAGGCATCCGGGCCGCAGTATGCACCAACGAAATGCTTGCCGAAATGACCAGAAGGCACAACAATGCAAATGTTATCTGCATGGGGCAGAATGTGGTCTCTATGGAGCTTGCCAATACTCTCGTGGATATTTTCATATCCACAGATTTTGACGGCGGCAGACACGAAAGGCGGGTAAATCTGCTTACCGACATCGAGGAAGGCAAGGATATTTCATGATTTCTTGATTGAACAATCGGCGGGCATGTTCCT
>JAFTCS010000038.1 GCA_017454565.1 Clostridia bacterium | reverse complement strand
TGCCGTTTCAAGAAAGCCCTTGTATTTTGCCATGAGGATGGAGAACGATGTCAGCTTGATGTCTTCCGGAGTATCCTTAGCGACCTTAGCGAAAGCCTGACTGTCTGTGATTACAACAGCCGGTCTGCTTACAAGGTTTTCAAGCGTGTACGGCAATTCCGTTTCACGGACAACCGCCGAGCAAGCGCCTGATTCAAGGATATCCCTTATGACCATTTGCTGCGGCAGAATAAGCCTGCCCTTTGGAGCTGCCTTGTCTATAGGTACGACCAGCACAGCCAGCTCGTTTTCTTTGATAATATCGCCGACTATACGATGAGTCTGATCCTTTGTCTCAACAAGAGAAGCTATCTTTTCTCTCAGCTCATAAATGTTGGCTTTGTTTAGCGCACTGACAGCAAATCTCTCGCCGTCAGGGGCTTTATCAGAAAGGTCATTCTTATTCCCGACAATAAGATATGGTATCTTCTTGTCTTCAAAAAGACCAATGAGCTGCCTTTCACATTCACAGAGAGGCTTAGTTATATCCGTGACCAGAACAGCGATATCTACTCTGTTGAGCACCTGTGATGTCTTTTTAACACGAAGCTCTCCAAGAGCTCCCTCGTCATCAAACCCGGGAGTATCGATTATAACAACAGGACCCAGAGGTAAAAGCTCCATAGCTTTGGTCACAGGATCGGTAGTTGTGCCCGGAGTATCCGAAACTACAGCAAGCTCCTGATTTGTCACAGCGTTGACAAGGCTTGATTTTCCGGCGTTTCTAACGCCAAAGAAGCCTAGATGTATCCTCTCCGATGAAGGTGTTGAATTAAGTCCCATATTTATCACCCTTTATAGCTTATGAAAAAAAGCCGGATCCTTCAAAAAGTAAGAATCCGACCGAAACGTTTTTGAACAATGATCTTACTTTCGCCTCAAATACTATTTTCGGCGTTAGAAACAGATTGAAATTATTAAATTCAGTTCGCAGAATATACAGTTTTTGCAGAAACACCGTCAAGTCTGCCTATCTTTCCTGCAAGAGTATTTATGTCATCCTGAGATGCATCTACCGCTATGCTTATAATACTTATGCCTTTCGCTTTGTAAGGGATGCCCATTCTTCCGATGATCGCATCCTTATACTCGTGAAGAATGGCATTTATACGCTCAACGGTGTTTTTGTTCTCGACGATGATCGCAATGATCGCAACTCTTGTTCCCAAAACACAGCACTCCTTTTTTATTCATTATAATTATAATTCAGACAGTCCTGCTTTACCAGTTCTGTTCACATTCATCGATCAAATTTTTGACTTCCTTGTTCCCGTAAAGGCCAAGATCAAAAAGTCTGTCCGCCTGTCTTTTGGTTATCCTGCCCGTAAGAGAATAAACAAACTGACCGTGTTCACGCTGGGTGCCGTCCCATGAATCGATTATCTTGAGCCATCCTGCTTTTCCAAGTGTTCTTTCCGGATACTTGACTTTTCCGAAAAACTTTTCAGCTATCATTATCGCAGCCTTTGTATGACTGGTATAATCACAGGAATAAGTATCTCCTTCAGGTGACATCCAGCCAAGCTTGAAGCTGTCCTGATTCTTGAAAAACATTTGTTCCAGCTTCAGCGGGCAGCCCTCACATTCAACAAGCCTGTCAAACATAAAATCATCTTCAGTAAAGTGGTAATATCCGCCTGTATTGTCAAGAACCACAGGGAGCTTGTCCTCTGTTACGATCCCGTCAAACTTTGTTCCTTTAAGCGCTTCAAGCGTATCGTAATACTCATAGTAGTAGTATCCCGTTTCCGACTTATAGATAGCATACTTTTTCTTCATGATCGTACGAACACTCCTTGACAAGGTAAGACGAAATGACTGCATAATTACCTTAAGTTATCATAGCACATTTTTACACAAATTTCAATAACAAACTATGAATTTTGAATATTTGAACAAATAATTTCAAAATTTCTTTGAGAATTTTCTGTGAACAATATTGCGATTTTCAAAAACTATGTTATAATAAAGAAAAACTACTGTTCCGTAAAGGAGTTAATCAAATGAGGATAATAGTTTTTTCTGATACTCACGGCAATATCTCTGCTGCAAGACAGATATTTGATCTGAACAAACAGATCTGCGATCATTTTATTTTCCTCGGAGATGGTCTGAAGGAGCTCGAAGTGATGAAAGAGATCTATACCGACAAGCATATATACTGTGTTTCGGGAAACTGTGATGAGCCGGTCATCCCCTCCACAGATGTGATCGAGATCTTTAAAACAAAGATCCTGCTTGCTCACGGACATGATCTTGATGTGAAGAACTCTTATGACACTCTTATCTCTCTTGCAAAGGAGAATAATGCACAGATCGCTCTTTACGGCCATACTCATTGCCGATACTATAAATACAAGAACGGTCTTCATATTCTTAATCCCGGAAGCGCATCCCAGCCAAAGGATGACCTTCCGCCAAGCTACGCATTCATTGATCTGTCACCCTACGGCACAAGCTGTGCGCTGGTAGATCTTTAAAACTATATAACCTGTCCCGAAACGGAGGCAAAGCGTGTGTCGATAAACAACAAAACAGATTGTCCCAAATATTTAAAGGACTTTCTGACACATATAAGGATAGTTGAAGACAGAGCTCCAAGGACAGAAGATGCCTATTACACAGATATGAAGACGTTTCTGCGTTATCTTCTTATAGATCACAATGATGTTGATCCTAACAAGACCGAGTTCAAAGATATACCTATAAATAATGTTCCTTTTGAATATGTCGAACAGTTTTCTCTGCATGACGCATACAGCTATCTGCGCTGGCTGACTGATGAGCGTGAGAACACAGCAAAAACCAGAGCCAGAAAAGTGACCTGTCTTCGTCACTTCTATAACTATCTCACAAACAAGGTCATGCTTATAAAATCAAATCCTATTGAAAACCTTGAACTGCCTCGTTCGGAAAAGACGCTGCCAAAGTATCTTACCTTGCAGGAAGCCCAGAAGCTTCTTATGTCTGTAGAATCAAGATACACGGCCCGTGATTACTGTATTATCACTCTGTTTCTGAACTGCGGGATGAGGCTTTCAGAGCTTTGCGGTATAGACATCGATGACATAAGCCTGGATAACAGGACAGTAAGGATCTTTGGCAAAGGACGAAAAGAACGTATCGTTGCACTGAACGATGCTTGTATCGCCTCTATCAACAACTATATGCCGGGACGGGCAGCAAAGAAAACCGACGTCAATGCTTTGTTCATTTCCAACCAGAACAAGCGTATAACAACACGGCGTGTAGAACAGATAGTTGAAGAATGTCTTGCAAAGGCCGGGCTTTCAAATCTCGGTCTTTCAACTCACAAGCTAAGACATACCGCAGCAACGCTTATGTATCAGAACGGCGTTGATACCCTGCTTCTGAAGGAAGTCCTTGGGCACGAGAGTACGGCTACCACCGAGATATACACTCACATAAACAGCGCTAATATCAGAAAAGCGATCGAAGCCAATCCCCTTGCGGATATAAAGCCCGATAGCAAAACTAAGAATAAAGCAAAAAGCGAGACCTCCGACAAATGATATCGGAGGTCTCGTTTTTCTATGAGGTTGTCTTATGATATGATCGTTTTTATCAGATGTTGTCAAGAGCTTCCTTGATATCGAACAGAATGTCATCAATGTGCTCTGTACCGATGGAAAGCCTGATCGTGTTGGGCTTGATCCCCTGGTCAAGCAGCTCCTGCTCGTTGCACTCGGAATGTGTAGTGGATGCAGGATGGATAGCTAGGCTCTTTACATCGGCAACGTTTGCAAGCAGCGAGAACAGCTTGAGGTTGTCAATAAACTTCTGTGCGGTCTTGGCGTCACCCTTGATCTCAAATGTAAAGATAGAGCCGCCGCCGTTAGGATAATATTTCTTATAGAGCTCCTGCTGTTTAGGATCTGCTGATACGGATGGATGGTTTACCTTCTCTACTCTGGGATCATTTGCAAGGAACTGCGCTACCTTCAGAGCATTTTCAACGTGTCTCTCAACTCTGAGCGACAATGTCTCGAGACCCTGGAGGAACACAAAAGCGTGTACAGGTGAAAGTGTTGCGCCTGTGTCTCTGAGAAGGATAGCCCTGATGTATGTTACAAATGTAGCATTCGGAACAGCCTTCGCAAAGCTTACGCCGTGATAGGAAACGTTGGGCTCAACCAGCCAGGGGAACTTTCCGCTTCCGATCCAGTCAAATTTACCAGAATCTACGATAACACCGCCGATAGATGTTCCATGGCCGCCGATAAACTTGGTAGCTGAATGAACAACGATATCAGCTCCGTGCTCGATAGGTCTTACAAGATAAGGGGTGGCAAAGGTGTTGTCAACGATAAGCGGGATCTTATGTGCGTGAGCGATCTGCGCTATCTTTTCTATGTCAACGACCTCTGAATTCGGATTGCCGAGAGTTTCTATCTCGATAGCCTTTGTGTTGTCCTTGATAGCTGCCTCGATAGCATCATAATCAAAGGGATCAACAAAGGTGGTCTCTATGCCGTAGTCCTTTAATGTGTGAGCCAGCAGGTTATATGTACCGCCGTAGATGTTCTTAGCAGCAACGATGTGGTCGCCTGCATGGGCTGCCGTCTGGATAGCATAGGTTATTGCCGCTGCACCAGAGCTTACTGCTATTGCTGCCGAGCCGCCCTCAAGAGCTGCGATACGCTGCTCGAAAACATCCTGTGTGGGGTTTGTAAGTCTGCCGTATATGTTTCCGGCATCTCTCAGGCCGAATCTGTCAGCTGCGTGTTCGCTGTTATGGAAAACATAGGACGATGTCAGGTAGATAGGCACTGCCCTTGCGTCTGTTGCCGGATCAGGATTCTCCTGTCCTACGTGAAGCTGCTTGGTCTCAAACTTTAAGTTTCTCTCATTTATATTGCTCATATTTAATTACCTCTTTCTGATTATAATAAATTAAATGTATCTTACCGTTTGAATGCTGTATATCTTCACATTCGTGAATCGGATAAGAGGGTCAAAACATAAGGTTTCATGTGCTCACCTCAAATTCATATATTTCCTAGCGTTTAACTGTGCTTAGAGTATAGCATACATTTCCGATAATGTCAATAGGAATTTGGTGTATTTTTTATTTTTGTATATTTTATTAGACAAACAGTCGGAATAATTAAAGCAAAAAAGTAATATTGCACAAAAAGCACCCGTGACAGAGTTTGTCACGGGTGACTGGTATTACTATCAAAGGCCGTTAGGGTTGTTCTTGATAAAGTTCCAGCTGTCTGCTGTCATCTCATCAAGACCGAACTGTGCTGTCCAGCCGAAAACTTCCTTAGCCTTCTTAGTGTCAGCATAGCAGGTTGCAATATCCCCTGCTCTTCTGGGCTTTACCGCATAAGGCAGCTTCTTGCCGCAGGCTTTCTCAAAGCTGTGAAGAACATCATAAACGCTGGATCCTTTTCCTGTTCCAAGGTTTACAGCGTCTGCGCCCTTGTTTTCAAGAACGTATTTAAGCGCACAAAGATGACCCTTCGCAAGATCAACAACGTGGATATAGTCTCTGACACCGGTTCCGTCGGGAGTATCATAGTCATCGCCGAAGATCCCCAGCTTTTCAAGCTTTCCGACAGCCACCTGGCAGATGTAAGGCAGGAGATTATTGGGTATTCCGTTAGGATCCTCACCGATAAGGCCGCTCTTGTGAGCTCCGATAGGATTGAAATAACGAAGCAGCGAAACCGACCATTCAGGATCAGAAACGCAGACATCACGAAGGATCTGCTCGATCATTACCTTGGTGTAGCCGTAAGGGTTTGTTGCGGAAGTCGGCATATCCTCCGTGTAGGGTGCCTTGTTGACAGGGCCGTAAACAGTAGCAGAGGACGAGAAAACGATCTTCTTGCAGCCGTATTTCTGCATTGCCTTTATAAGCATGAGTGTTCCGGTTATATTATTGTGGTAATACTCCACCGGCTTTTCAACAGACTCGCCTACGGCCTTGAGACCTGCAAAGTGGATGACCGCATCGATCTTGTTTTCTTCAAATATCTTCTCGACAGCCGGAAGATCAAGCAGGTCAGCCTGATAGAAATCAAAGGTCTTTCCTGTTATCTTCTTTATTCTCTCAAGAGCCTCGGGCTTTGAGTTTGAGAAATTGTCAACGATAACAATATCGTATCCCGAATCGAGAAGCTCAACGCAGGTGTGGCTGCCTATAAATCCGGCGCCGCCTGTAACCAGTATTTTATTCATAAGTATTACCTCCAGACAGATATCTTAAATTATGATCATATTATATCACATTGACGCCGAAAATGCAACCCCAAAACTTACACATGTTAAAGTCCTCTGCCGTCCTTTGATACCGACATTGTAAAGGAATATAAGGAAATAAAGACAGTTTATGTTATTAAAATCAGTTGACCGCTGAGAAAATTTGTGATAGAATGATAGCAGAAAAGTCAGAATGATACAGCTTGTAAAGATAGTTTATTGAGGAAATAGTTAAGACTATTGCAAACGCACTGCGCAGCGCTGATCCGGAAGCTGAACAGATCGCCCGTATATCGGAGGATCAGTTCGTTGTCATTGACTCAGCTGATAATGAGGAAATACTCGATACAGTGGTTCGTAAGACCTCTGAGAAATTTTTCCGTATGGCAGCTATACACTCAACGGTGAGGCTTCACACAACATAGATTTCGCAATATACTGCGCTGACGGTGCTAACGCACAGCTGACAGTGAACAACATAAATATCAAGGGCATTGAGGAACCGACGATAAGGCTCGGCGACAGAAAAAGGCTCGAGCTTATACTCAACAGTAATAACACTCTTGATAAGGAGGGTATTCTAGTTCCTGCGTCAGCGAGCCTGACAGTGAGGGGCGGCAGAGATCTTCGCATAAACAATACACGCAATTACGCTGTAGGCATCGGCTCGAGCTACAACGATCCCTACGGTACTATCCGGATCGAAACGAACGGAACGGTCTCAGTACACGCTTCCGGCGAGAAGATAACTTGTCTTGGCGGCGAAAGGAGCACAGGTGAAGGCATCAGCGTGATCGGCGGCAAACTCGATCTCGTCGGCAACGGTGTCAGCGTAGTCTGCTTTGGTTCTTATGACGGGGTCGCAAACATCTCGGCGAGGGATGCTGATGTGAGAGTTCACGGCGACGGCAACGAAAATGGCTATCTCGGAGTGTGGATACTGCTATGAGTTCACTCTAAGGAATTGTTGCGCAACTCCCCTGCACTGCATCCTCTATCAAGGGTTCTGTCTGTCCTTTTTAACCATTATGGCGATAACAGCGTCTGCACCGTTTATCTGTTATCCGCTGTAGTTTTTGCAGAGACCGATCATCTTTTCTTTGCAGGTTCAAATAGTTTATTCTCATTCTTGTTACATACGAAACGCCGCAGCTTGGCTGCGGCGTTTTTATGCCATTTGATAATGTAATTCAGTTCATACAACGGATAGCTTCGTTTATTTTAGCTTGTTGTAATCCTCGTCGGAAACAGCCTCGCACCACTCCGTTCTGCCGTCCTCGCCCTCGATCTCTATCGCAAGATGTGAGAACCACGAATCGGGCGCAGCACCGTGCCAGTGCTTGACATTTGCAGGGATATTCACAATATCTCCCGGGTGAAGCTCCCTCGCTTGCTTGCCCCATTCCTGATAATATCCTCGACCGCCGACACAGATAAGCATCTGACCGCCGCCACTTTTTGCGTGGTGGTTATGCCAGTTGTTGCGGCAGGCAGGCTCGAAGGTCACATTGAAAACCGCAAGCTGTTCAGTGGAAACTGGTGCAAGATAGCTCTGCCCAACAAAGAAATCGCCGTAAGGGTTAGGCTCGCCTATGGGGAAGAATATCTTGTTCTGATACCTATCCTTGTCGGTCATTTCGGGCGACTTCTCGTTCCATACCTCTTTTGCAAGACCAAATACCGCCCAAGCGTGCGGCCAGCCTGCATAGAAAGCCGTGTGGGTGATGATCGCTGCGATTTCCTTCTGAGATACACCGTGATTTTTCGCATTCATCAGGTGGAATTTCAGCGCATCGCTGGTCACACCCTGCGACATGAGAGCGACCACCGTAATAATGCTTCGTGTTTTCAGATCGATATCCGTGTTGTTCCAGTTCTCCCCGAACAGAATGTCATCATTGAAATGTGCAAATTCGGGAGCGAACTCACCGAGGGCATCCCGTCCTGCGGTCTGTACTATCTTCTCAGCCATAGCGGCACCTCCTATTTCACAATAAATTGTTTATCCTTATCGGGTATACCATCCTCATCGGAGATATACCTCTCGACTTTCATTTTCAGCCCGTACTTCTCCCTAAGCTCTGTAATTGTCCGCATCATTGGCGAAGCGTGATGGACATCAATTGCGTCCTGGCTTGACCACTGATCAATCAGCAGTACCGTTTCAGGCTCATCAAAGGGCTGAAAATACTCATAGCGAAGGTTGCCTTGCTCGCTCCGTATCTTGTCCACAGTACCGCTTTTTATCATTTCTTCTGCGAAATTACGGGCGTTCCCGTTTTCCCCTATGTAGTAGATGTTTATAGTTATACTCATATCGACCCTCGCTTTCCTGATGCTCCGTATACAATAAAACTTGATAGATCCTTGTACTCATTATAGCATAGTTAACTCGATATGTAAAATGCTTACATTCTATACTTTGCTATGCTCAGAACGTATAGTTCGATAAAAAGTATTTGATCTCGGTCGGTTGCTGATGCGGCAGCCTCCGGACTTTCCGCCTGCTCGATGTGGGCGCTGTATTATCTGCAAAATGCCGAGGAGCCGCTTTCTCAGCAAGACCTGATAGAATTGATGCTGTTCCCGAAGCAGACGATCAATTCCGCTGTGTCGGGGCTTGTGAAGAAAGGGCGCAAGCACACGCTCCACTGTCGGCACGGTTCATTGATTTGATACGATTGCATAATGATCGGTTTACTAATTCTTCGTTTTCGTTATCCATTGCAGTTCACCTCCGATCTGCTCTATATCCTGATTATAGCACAAATGGCGGTATATTGCAATGAAAAGGGCGTAAAAAAGGGCTTACTAATTGACTTTTTCGAGAGTTTATGTTATAATGAATAGGCGGACAAAAACTGCGAAAAAAACAACTATAAACTGCCACCGGGTAGTATGCGTAAGCATTCGATACACATCGTTAGGTCTTAGAAGATGTGTGTTCGGATGCTTTTTATTTTGGAGGAAACGATATGCTCAACAGAATAACCACCTATTTTTCAAGATTTGAAATAGCATTATGGCTTTCGTCAGTATTGCTTGTTATAACAGCTTTTTTCGCTTTCGACAGGACAAACTACTTATCGCTGGTCGCTTCATTGATTGGTGTGACTTCATTGATCTTCAACGCTAAGGGAAATCCTATAGGTCAGGTTCTGATGGTCACATTCAGCGTGCTTTACGGTATCATTTCGTACTCATTCTCTTATTACGGCGAAATGATTACTTATATTGGTATGACAATGCCTATGGCAGTCATTGCTTTGGTATCATGGCTCAAAAATCCTTTTAATGGGAAGAAATCTGAAGTTAAGGTCGGGAGTATCTGCAAGAGTGAAACTGTTTTTATGCTGTTCCTTACTGCTTCGGTTACTGTGCTGTTTTACTTTATCTTGAGGTATTTTCATACAGCCAATCTCATTCCGAGTACACTATCCGTAACGACAAGTTTTATAGCAGTTTATCTTACTTTTCGCAGGATACCGTTTTTTGCGGTCGCTTACGCAGCAAATGATATATTGCTGATTGTACTTTGGACTTTAGCAAGCATAGAAGATATACATTACATTTCGGTTCTAATATGCTTTGTCGTGTTCCTTGTCAATGACATATACGGCTTTATAAGCTGGCAGCGAATGAAGAAAAGGCAGTCTGTACAGTAAAAATCGAATCAAACACGGATAGACCGTCCTCATCAGACGGCTATCCATTTCTTATTCAGCATATCCACAATCAAGCACCCTCAGTTTTGTATGTTCTCCGTCCTGCGGTGGGGCAATATCATAGGTGATTGAGCTGCGCCGAAGCTCAGTGCAAGGCTCAAT
>JAFTCS010000037.1 GCA_017454565.1 Clostridia bacterium | reverse complement strand
GGCGACCGGAAAGCCCCCACAATCAGCTGATGATTTATCAAAGTATAAATAATAATGTCGTTTACTATAACTTTCAAAAACTATATTGGGAGCGGCAGCTTGCCGCTGAAAAGGCTTGAGCGAAACTTTATTGTTTAATTGAATAATAGTATGAAAAGTATTATTTAACATGGGTCTTGAGATATTCTACCCAGGCGCTGTCGCCGGCGCGGTTGAAGTGGAACCCTGCACCGTTTCCGTCTGAGCAGTAGTCGTCACGCAGGTTGCCGTATTCATCCGAGAGTACCGAGGCAATGTCCAGATATACAAAGCCGCGCTCTGCACATACCTGCTGTGCCATAATGTTGTATTCCTCTATGTTTTCGTTGTTCAGGTAATCTTCTCTTGTTTTGCCGCCTACCATTGGGGTCACGGACTGAATGTATATGGTCACATCAGGGTTTTTGTCAAGTATCATGTCGGTAAAGTCCTTCATTGCGTCAAGAGTTTCATCGGCTCCCCATGAGCAGATATCGTTCATGCCAAGAAGAATGAATATCTTTTTCTTGCCGATCTCCTGAATGGCATCCTCAATGCGCACCTCAACACCGTTGTAGGTGGGATGTACCGCATACTCATAATCAAGATCCCACATGGCGCTGTGATATCCCATACATTCCTTTGCAAGAAAATCGGCGTCTCCAAGTGCTCCGTCATCCGCATAGTTGCATAAACCTACAGAAATGCTGTCGCCTACAAAGATGGCATCGTCAAACCAGCTTTCGTCTACACGCTCGCCGGTTATCTCAGGAGCAGGCTTGTATGTGCGTGAAGTCTGAATATCTGACATTTCACTTATGTCATCGGAAATCTCATAGTCGCGCTCGGTCACGGTGACTGTGCAGCTTGCGGTCAGACCGTTGTAGGTCTCGGCGGTTATGGTTGCGGTGCCCGCAGATTTTGCAATTATGTTGCCGTCGGATCCCACTGAAATGATGCTGTTGTTGTCCCAGCCCCATTTGTAGTAGTCGCGTGTGGCGTTGTCCGGTTCGAGGTACAGCTCAAGCTTGTAGTTCTGACCAACGTACAATTCAAGCTCACTGTCACTCAGACTGATACTGTAGAGGTCTGTTTCTGAGATCTCGGATAATGATGCGCCGTTTTCTTTAGTATCGTTACCGTTCCCGACAGAAATATTTCTGAGTGCCTCCATGCTGCTTACGGTGGTGGATGTACCTTCGTTTCCGGCGTCGTTGACATCATTTGCTTCTGTCCGAACGGCGGGGGCCTGTGAGCAGGCAGACACGCAAAGCAGCAGAATTGTGCCCAGAAATATAGTTGTCAGATTTTTCCTCACTTTTACCATCCCGATCCTTATATTATCCGATTCTCATAAAAAACTATTATTTCATACATACACTATTATATTTTTATACTTACTTTATGTCAATAGCCGGAACGCTGAATTTGTACAGGGTTTCTGAATTTGTGTCCATCCTTTTTTGCTCTTTCAAAAACCCCGGTCTTTTTATGCTAAGGTCTTGTTTTTTTTGTGTACATAAAGTATAATGTACTATGTATAAATATGGATAATATTGATATAGAACAAACGGAAAAGGGAATTTGAAAATCTGACAGGAGGAAGATACATGAAAAGATTAACGGCTATCCTTGCCGCGGCTCTTGTGATGATGTCGGTATCGCTGCCGGTAATGGCTGAACCGGATGACAGCAGCACTGAGGCGGGCAGTCAGACGTCTGTTTCGGAGCAGTCGCCGGACAATGAGAGCAGCCAGGATGAAGCTCCGGACGAAAGCGATGCCGAAAGTACAGAGGACACTTCCGCACAGGCTTCAATGGAGGAAAGCACTCAGGAAAGCACAGAAGAAGCTTCACCGGATGACAGCGTGTCTGAGGAGAACAGTGAGGACAGCAATAACGAAAGCCCGGCAGAAGAGAGCAAAGCAGAGGAAAGCTCAAAGACTGAAAGTAAGCCGCAGGAGAGCAAGCCTCAAAGCAGTAAGGAGACTTCCGGACCGGAAAATGTAAAAACAAGAGATTACCGTATAGATGAGGCCGGCATGAAGATATCAATACCTTCTGATATGTATGTTATCACAAGGAACACCGACAAGGAGGATCCGGTGCTTGCGGTGAACAGAACTACCAAGGAAGAGGTTATGAAAAACTTCCTGGAGAATGATATTTATCTCCGGGTGAACCCAAAGGACTTTACCTTTGTGGTGAATGTCACGGTAAGCGAGTCGGAAGATACAAAGGCTATCGGAGAGCTTTCTTCACTGAGCGAGGAAAAGCTGCAAAGCATTATCGACAGGCTGCTGGATTCGGAGATATATACGGGCTGCACCAAGGGCAGCTACGGCGGGCTGCTGTTTCTGACCTTTAACATAGGTTACGAGACCGGCGGAACAAAGGTAGAGGGTGTGCAGCAGTATACCATAAACGACGGCAAGTGTATAAAAATAACCTACCAGAGCACAGGCGACGGTGACAGCGCAGCCAACAGGCAGGCCTTCAACAAAATGATGGACAGCCTGAGGTTTGACGGCATAAGATACGAGCCTAAAACCGAGGAAAAGCGCGAAGAGGCAAAGCCACTGACACTTTCTGACATTGATATCCGGTACATATATCTGATAATCGCTTCAGTGGTGGGGATAATCGCGCTGATGATAATGATAATCGCGGGTATCCGCTATAAGAAGACCAAGGCTCTTGCGGCACGTCAGAAGAAGATCGAGGAGGAGAGAAACAAGAAGAAAACCAAGGTCACATTTATGGACCACGATGAAGAACAGACCGAGATCTTCTCCGATACCGAAAAGAAAAAAGAAAGCGAAAACGAAAAGCAGAGGGAAAAATCCAAGGATAAGCAGGCCGGGAACATTACAGCCGATAACGACGTCAGTCAGGCAAGCTTAGATGACACGGACAAGGATGCTGACATGCCCTCTGATGATATGAACGACGGACTTGATATGTTCGGCAGACCGACAGTAAATATGGGAGAGGATCAGACTGATCTCGGTAAGACGGATATAATCAGGCTTCCGGAGGATATTTTCGACACAGGGGTAAAGGAGACTCCAAAGGAAACCAAGGCTGCTTATACTCTTGCAGGACCCGATGATGGTGATGAAATAATCAAAGAGCCTGATGAGGATAGATCCGCGCCCGATGACAGTGAACTTTTCAGAGCAATAGAAGAATCAAACCGCAGCAGCTCCGAGCCTGTAGTTAATACACAGAAGAAAGACAGCGATGTGGTATTTGCCGATCATGGCAGGAAACGCCGTACAGAGATAGAGCAGATAGGCAGTACAGACAGCGGTGAAAGCCTTACTGAAGCCGGAATCGGTACGGAAAGTAAGCCAAGCATATCTGACGCCGACAAGACCGCAGCGGCAGTCGAAAGCTCTTTCTTTGCACAGATGGTTGAACGGCTGAGAGAGACAAATGCACAGGTGGGTCAGGACATTTCCCGTATGGAGAAAAATAAAAGCGGTTCTATACTTGAACCGGCCGGAAAAAGCAATACAGAAAAAAACAGCACTACAAACGAAAAAGATCAGGGTGACGATACAATGAGCGCATACACAAGCACCAGAAAGGACATTGAACTGGAAATCTCAAAGTCGGAGGACGGCAGCCTTGTTATAGGGGCACTTAACAACAATGACGGCAGTCCGGTGGGCATTGAGATCAGGGACGCCTCCAACTTTAAGGAGGACCGTGACAGGGAAATGGCCAGACTTGGTTTTGAGGTGGCTAACGACAACGAGATATACAATGCCTGGAAAGAAGAAAAAGCCGAAAATCCTTTTGTGGTAAGAGCTAAAGACGAGCATGAAAAGGGCTTGCGTTCTTCCGGTAAGGAAGCTTCAAGATATGATAAGCTTTTTGGCCAGAGCAAGGATAAGGACAGCGTAAACGGCTATGAGAAGAGGTTCGGCAAAGGCGCTGCGGCCGGTCCTGAGAAGGGAAAGACCCGCAGCAGTGATAAATCAGCAAAGGAAACCGAAAAAAATAAAGCGGCGGATGCTGCTTCAAAAGAGGTGAAAGTCATGACAGAGGAACAGCCCAGAAAGACCATAATACCGGCAGGAACAGCGTTTGACGGTGACAGCGGCATTGCTTTCGAGGTCGTGCCTGCCCCCAAAAGGGAGGTCACTC
>JAFTCS010000036.1 GCA_017454565.1 Clostridia bacterium | reverse complement strand
TGACGCTGGACTCCCAATTCACGTGGTTTTTATTTTTTAAAGTATTGACAAGCCTGCGAATAAATGTTATAATTCATCCAAATTAATATCAAACCGTTGAAGCGGAGATAAAGGCAGTTATGAACTCACAGAGAGCCGGGGTGCTGAGAGTCCGGCAGGATACAGGCTGTCAAATGGACCGCTGAGGGCGCAGTCAAAGGAAATACACCGTCTAATGCAGAAATACATGGCGGTATTCTTTCCGAGTATTCTGCGACGTTGCAGGCAGACGTGATTTGCCGGGGATATGCTGGTATCCCGCAGAGTGCGCGCAGCAGTGCGTGAATCAAGGTGGCACCACGGATAGTATTATTCGTCCTTGACATGGATTATCTATGTCAGGGGCGTTTTTTTGTGCCTTTGACCAAGGAGGAAGTATTATGAATTTCAGACCGGGATTAAACGAAGTCGAGCAGTTGGCGAAAACAGGAAAATATGACGTTGTTCCAGTGAGCAGCGAATTGTTTTCGGACTTTATCACGCCGATAGAGGCCATGCGGATACTCAAGAATGTTTCGACCCACTGCTTCATGCTGGAGTCGGCTCAGGCTAACGACAGGTGGGGACGCTACACCTTTCTGGGACTTGACCCTAAAATGGAGATAACCTGCATAAACGGCAAGCTGAAAGCGGGCGACATCAGACTTGAAACAAATGACCCGTCGGGTTTTCTCCGGGGGCTGCTGAAAGAGTACAGAAGTCCTTGTTTTGACTATCTGCCCTCGTTCACCGGCGGTCTTGTGGGATATTTCGCATACGATTATCTCACCTACAGCGAGCCGGAGGTGAAGCGCGAGGTTGAGGACAGCGAAGCTTTCAAGGATGTTGACCTGATGCTTTTTGACAAGCTCATAGCTTTTGACAACGTGCGCCAGAAGCTTGTTCTTATCGTCAATATGAAGCTGGACGAGCCTGCGGTCAATTACAACAAGGCGCTGCTGGAGATCAGACAGCTTGCTTCCCTTCTTAAAAACGGAGAAAAAAGCCGTGAGCCTGCCGGAAAGCTTCTGGGCGAGGTCAGACCGCTTTTTACACGTGAGGAATACTGCACAATGGTCGAGCGCGCAAAGGACCACATCCGCGAGGGCGATATTTTCCAGATAGTTCTTTCAAACCGTCTGAGCGCGCCCTTTGAGGGAAGTCTTTTCAATACCTACCGTGTACTGCGCACCATTAACCCGTCGCCCTATATGTTCTATTTTTCGGGCACTGATGTAGAGGTCGCCGGCGCTTCTCCGGAAACCCTTGTCAAGCTTGAAAACGGCGTTCTGCACACGTTTCCCCTTGCAGGCACCCGTCCGAGAGGAAAGACCGAGGAGGAGGACAAGGCTCTTGAGACCGAACTTCTTTCGGATGAAAAAGAGCTTGCCGAGCACAATATGCTGGTCGATCTTGGGCGCAACGACCTGGGCAGGGTGAGCCGTTTCGGTACAGTCGAGGTCGAGAAGCTGCACTCCATAGAGCGTTTCTCCCACGTTATGCACATAGGTTCAACGGTGCGCGGCGTCATCCGTGAGGACAAGGACGCCATTGACGCTATAGAGGCTGTTCTGCCTGCCGGAACTCTTTCCGGTGCGCCGAAAATACGTGCATGTCAGCTTATAGGCGAGCTTGAGAACAACAAGCGCGGCATTTACGGCGGTGCGATAGGCTATATAGACTTTACCGGCAACATGGACACCTGTATTGCCATACGCATTGCATACAAGAAGAACGGGCGGGTATTTGTGCGCAGCGGTGCCGGCATAGTGGCGGATTCAGACCCCGAAAAGGAATATATTGAATGTCTGAACAAGGCAAGGGCGGCTATAAAGGCTCTGGAGATCGCGCAGGAGGAGCTTTAAGGAGGATACAATGATACTACTGATTGATAACTACGACAGCTTTTCATACAATCTTTATCAGCTCATCGGCAGCATCCGCGAGGATATACAGGTGATACGCAACGATGAACTGACCGTTGAGCAGATACGCGCCCTGCACCCTGAGAGGATAATCCTTTCGCCCGGTCCCGGACGGCCTGAGGACGCCGGAATAATCACGGATGTGGTAAAGGAGCTTGGCGCCGAGGTCCCTGTTCTGGGCGTGTGTCTTGGGCATCAGGC
>JAFTCS010000035.1 GCA_017454565.1 Clostridia bacterium | reverse complement strand
TTCTGTATATCTATTTTGCGGATAAGCCTTGCTGCGACTGTATTCATAAGTCTGTTGAGGTCCTCGCTTCTTCGGCGCATGGTTTCCATAGCGTCGCGCCTGAAATAATAGCGTTCCAGCAGCTCGCAGAAGGTCCGGCAGTTTTTGAAGGCTCTGCCGGTGCCGTACTGCTGAATGTCCTCAAAGGTAAAGTCTATCGGTTTTTTTGTCTGGTCGATTATCATATAAGGCTCTCCGCTGCATTCTCTGACAGTGGTTATCATTCTTTTCAGGAAGAATCTTAGTCTGGTTATAAGCTCCTCGTCAAGCTCCTTTGAAAAAACATCTCTGCCCCTGCCGGTAAGATGTTTAAGTTCGCGGCAGACTATGGGGGACACACCCTGAATGATACTCAGCAGTGCCTTGGAAAGCTGCATGTTTTTAGGCAGCTCCGAAAGAGCCTGAATTATATCATCGGCATCCTTGTCAAGAACGCAGAGCTTATCCTGCTGCGGAGGCATTTCGTACCTCATTCCGGGCAGCACGAGACGCTGTGACGACATAGAGGCGTCCACTCTGCGGAAAGCGTCTATGATGATACCGTCGCCGTCAAGAAAGACCACGTTGCTGTACTGACCCATTATTTCCACGGCAAGCGTCATGGCGGCAATATCGCCCAGTTCGTTGGTGCCTTCAAATTCAAGCATAAGCAGCCTTTCAAGGCCGGGCTGTGTTATCGCGCGAAGTCTTGCACCGGAAAGTCTTTTTCTCAGCAGCATGCAGAGCATGGGCGGAGTTTTCGGATTTTCGGGTGTTGCATCCGTCAGGCATATACGCGAGCTGCCTGCTCTTGCGGAAATATAAAGTTTTTTCATGCCGTCTCTTGAACGCATGAAAAGCACCAGCTCATCCCTTGTGGGCTGATATATTTTATCGACCTTGGTGTTTATCAGAGAGCCCTCAAGTTCTTTTTTTATGTGTCTCAGAAATGCTCCGTCAAGTGCCATAATTACCTCACTAAAATGATTGTCTTATACTATTACCTGAATCCGTGGAACTCCGGAAAGGATAAACAGCGTTTTCGGGGGGCGCGGGTCGTCCTGTGCGGTCACGCACCGCGATCAGGGTCCAGCGTCACGCTGGGGCTGTACATAAATATTTCATGCCGTCATTGTCGGACTCGGCGCGGATAAACTTTGTTCCTGCAAACCTGACCGCTAAAAGTGTGGCGACTATCGGTACTATCATGCCCTCCGAACCGAAATGTCCGAGGTCGATAACGGAAATGTTGTGGTCGTTTGCATACATTATGTGGCTGTGCTTTATCTCTCCGGTCACCAGAGTATCGGCGCCCACAGCAGCGGCAAGCTCAATGTTATCGCCGCCTGCGCCGCATGATACCAGCACCCTTTGACATGCGCCCCTGTCGGTGAAGCGAAGTCCCGGCAGCTTCATGGTGTTCATTATATGCTCTGCATAATCGACAACGCTTTCATAGCCGTTTACGGTGCCGAGAATAGCGCAGTGCTCCTCAAAGCGCTGTATCTCCTGTACACCGACTCTGTGAGAAAGAGTCGCATTTACTCCGTTTCTCGAAATATCGAGGTTTGTGTGTGCGGAGATTATTGTAATGCCGTACCTTGCCGCCAGATAAGCGGGATTATCGCAGGCAAGCTTTTTCAGCGGATGGAAAATTATCGGGTGATGGGTCACTATAATGCCAGCGCCCTTTGCAGCGGCTTCTTCAATAACGGCGTTGGTCGCATCGAGAGCCACGAGCACAACATCCGAGGATGCGTCGGCGCTGCCCGTCAGTATACCCACGTTGTCAAAGCTCATTGCCGTTTCAAATGGAGCGATGCTGTCTATATAGTCGTATATTTGCTTTGCTGTTGCCATATATTATACCTTCGATCTTATTGAATCATAAATGCCCTGATAGTATGCGGCTTCATCGTCCTTGCTGGAACGCAGCAGACCGTTTATCTTGCGACTGAGTTTGCCTTTTACCATGTCGGTATAGGCTGCGGCTTCGTGAGAATCGTCCTCTCCTAACATGCCGATATATTCAAAGCGATGGCCGCACTCACGGATAATGCCGTCATAAACGCAGAGCATCACACTGTAGCACTTGCCTCCGGAAATGCAGGCCTTTTCCTGCTCTATACGAAAACCGCTGGCGCATAAAAATGACCGCAGTGTACCTGCACGTGTCATTGGCTGGAGAATGAGTCTCCTGCTGCTGTCGTACAGCCACTGCGTTCGTCCGATTATTTCCGCAATAAGCTCACCGCCCATGCCTGCCATTACAATGTCGCAGGCGTCGTTGGGGTCTACTTCATCAAGACCGTCGGAGAGCAGGGTAGAGACCGTGTTTTCGACCCCGAAACGGATGATATTTGATTTGGCGTTGTTCAGCGGCCCCTGTCTTACATCGCAGGCGATAGCAGAGAGTATTTTTCCGCGGCATGCAAGATACACCGGAAGATAAGCATGGTCGGTGCCAACGTCTGCAAGGCGGGTGCCCTCTCTTACAAAGGAGGCGCATAGTCTCAGCCTGCTGTCGAGAGGGATACTCTGCCTGTGTAGGTTATCTGTGCTCATTATTTGTCCTTGATGTGCTCGTTGACCATTTTTACCAGTTCGTCAGGGTCAACGCCGTGAACCATGCAGGCCTGCTCTACAGTCTCGCCTCTTGAAGCGGGACAGCCAAGGCAGTGCATGCCTATTGAAAGAAAGATAGGAGCAGTGGTCTCGTCAATTTCAAGGATATCGCCTATAATTGTGTCTTTTGTGATCTGTGCCATAGTAACAGTTCCTTTCAAAGTGGATTAACATCCCCGCAGGGCTGTAAAAGCATTATAATACATTTTTTCCTTTTTTGCAAGAAAAATACTTATAAGCAGCAGGAAAACCGCATGAAAAAACTCGCCAAAAACGTCAATACAAAAGTTTCGCTCAAGCCTTTTTAAAGGCTTGCAGGGTGCAGGGGTGCGGGTCTCCAGTGGAGACCTCTGCGCAGCAGAAGCGCCGACCGAG
>JAFTCS010000034.1 GCA_017454565.1 Clostridia bacterium | reverse complement strand
GTAAGCTGGTCTTTTGACCTCACAGACAAGCTGCCGATAGATGAAGCAGATATGTGTGCGGTCATGGGGAATCTTGTAGAGAATGCAATTCAGGCGGCTGAACAGCTTGAAGGCGATAACAGGCTTGTGAATGTCAGAATTGGCTTACTGCCCCCGAAAACGCTTGTTATCTCCATTTATAATGCGTACAAGGGACAGCTAACCCTCGACAAGAATGGTCTGCCGATCACCGAGAAGAAAAATCACGGCATCGGTTTAAGGTCTGTCAGAAACATCGTGGAGCGATACGGCGGTTCAATGGAGATAGAAACGCACAATCAGATATTTAATGTCAGCATACTTATGTATGAGCCTGATGATTAAACGAAAAGCCTATGCACTTGTTTTGGTGCATAGGCTTTATTCATACCCAAGATACTGATAAATGTTAAAGAGGAACAGTGCTGTCTGTTCCTCTTTGCTGTTATATACCGAAATATAGCTGTTTTGCTATCACTTAAATTCCGTTCTGCCATTTTGGGCGGCGGCAGTCGATACCCAGTTGTCAAAGTGCTGTAATCCGTGGTCTTTCAGGAAGTCATATTCAAGATAACGCATCATTGTGTGAAGCTCTGTTACGGAGTTAGAAATTGGCGTTCCCGTGGCGAAAACCACCCCCTTGCCGCCTGTCTTTTCGTCCAGATAACGGCATTTCAGGAACAAGTCAAGGGCTTTCTGAGAAGCAGAATTGGAAATGCCTGCCACGTTCGTCAGCTTTGTCGGAGTGAATAAATTCTTAAATTCATGGGCCTCATCGACGAATAACTTGTCCACTCCAAGCTGTTCAAAGGTTATAGTGCCGTCCTGATTGACCTTTTCAAGCCTGTCGAGCTGTTTCTGCAAACTCTTTCGGGTTTTCTCCATAGCCTTGATCTGGAACTTAGAGCCTTCGCTCCGTTTCAGTTCGTCAATGCCTTCAAGAATATCGTCTATCTGGCTCTGGATAACCATTTCCTGACGTTCCCTTGACATTGGTATCATGCCAAGCTGTGAGTGTCCGATGATCACCGCATCATAATTGCCTGTTGCAATTTTTGCAAATAACTGCTGACGGTTTGCTTTCTGAAAGTCCTTTTTAGTCGCAACCAAGATGTTAGCGCCTGGGTACAGCTTCATAAAGTCATCACCGATCTGCTCCGTCAGGTGATTCGGTACGGCAAACAGCGATTTTGTGCAAAGACCGAGCCTTTTTGATTCCATCGCTGTTGCGATCATTTCAAAAGTTTTGCCCGCACCCACACTATGAGCAAACAGCGTATTACCGCCAAACATAGCGTGGGCGATTGCATTGCGCTGATGATCGTGCAGATGAATACTGCTGTTCATCATCGGGAAAGAAAGAGCACTGCCGTCGAACTCTCGGGGACGAATGGAGTTGAAAAGCTCATTGTACCTGTCAACGATAGCCTCACGGCGTTCAGCATCCTTGAAGATCCAGGTCTTGAAAGCCTTTTTGATCTCCTTAGCCTTTTTCTGAACCACACGGGTAGCTTCTTCGTCAATGACACGCTTTTCCTTAGTATCGCCCAGACCGTCGGGAACTTCGATAGTCTTATAGACCTTCGGCTCTTTCAGGTTGAGCAGATGCTCCATGATCTCATAAGCGTTCATCTTTCCTGAGCCGTACTTCTGATTGACAAGCACCGACCTGTCAGCCTTTTTGTTGGCGATGTGCCAGCTGTTGGAGTGTTCGGAGTATTCCGCCTGAATAAGAGAGTGCTTGAACCAACGGCTCTGAGGTTTGTCAGCCCTGTTGTTGTCAGGAGTGCCGAGCAATTCATACATAAACTGGTTGTAATACTTCGGGTCAAGCCAAGTCGCACCGATCTTTACATCAATATCGCCAGCCTTTAACGGCTCGGGCATAGCTTTCTGCAAAGCGTTTACATTGATATTGAAGTCAGAATCATACTCCGCAATTTCCTCCGCTTCACGCAGTTTCGCACGAATATCGCCCGACAAGTATTCACTTGCCGTCTGATAAGTGTTTTCGGTATGGGGAATTTTGAAAATCTCGCCCACAAGCTCCTGTTTCAGCTCATCTTCCGACATTCCCGTGAGCTTCGACATATAGTCAAAGTCTACTTTTGCTTTTTCAGCCACCGAAAGCGTGAGGGCTTCCATAGCTGTCTCCACGCACTCTACCGCCTTTGGAGGACAGATCGTGCGCTTTGTGAAAATATCCGACTTCTCGACAAGTTTATCCTTGTCTATTTTCTTTTCCAGCCCTGCAACAAGGTTATACGAAATATCCTCATTGAAATAGCGTTTGTTGGTCTTACTGTGAATAAGCCCGTACTTATTAT
>JAFTCS010000033.1 GCA_017454565.1 Clostridia bacterium | reverse complement strand
TAAGACGCTGCATAGCTGTCTTGTCGCCGCGCAGGTCGATACCGTTGTCAGCCTTGAAGCTCTCTACCAGCCAGTCAATGATCTTCTGGTCAAAGTCGTCACCGCCGAGACGGTTGTTACCAGCTGTAGCCAGAACCTCCTGAACGCCGTCGCCCATTTCGATGATGGATACATCGAATGTACCGCCGCCGAGGTCGTAAACCATTACCTTCTGATCATTCTCTTTGTCAACACCGTAGGAAAGAGCAGCAGCGGTAGGCTCGTTGATGATACGCTTTACATCAAGACCGGCGATGCGGCCGGCGTCCTTTGTAGCCTGACGCTGAGAGTCGGTGAAGTATGCGGGAACTGTGATAACAGCCTGTGTAACAGGCTCACCAAGATAAGCCTCGGCATCCTTCTTCAGCTTTGTGAGGATCATAGCGGAGATCTCCTGGGGAGTGTACTCCTTGGAGTTGATCTTTACTTTATAGGAAGAACCCATCTGTCTCTTGATGGATGCGATAGTGTGGTCGGGGTTGGAAACTGCCTGACGCTTTGCGACCTGACCTACAAGTCTTTCACCGTTCTTTGCAAAAGCAACAACGGAAGGAGTTGTTCTTGAGCCTTCTGCATTGGCGATAACTACAGGCTCGCCGCCCTCTATAACTGCTACGCATGAGTTTGTTGTACCAAGGTCAATACCGATTGTCTTTGCCATAAATGATTACCTCCGATAATAATGATTTGTTTTTTTTCAGGAAACTATAGTTGAATCAGACCCGAAGGTCTGCTGTGCTCTGTTATTTGCCGTTAGAGATCTGTACCATTGCGTGGCGGATGATCCTTTCACCGATCATAAAGCCCTTCTGATATACAGATGCGATATGATCCTCTTCTACCTCAGGGTCGTCCACTCTGGAGATCGCGTTGTGGTATTCGGGGTCGAATTTTTCTCCGCGCTCACCAAAGGATTTTACTCTGAGCTTTTCAAGTGCGGAATCAAGCTTTTTCTGGATAAGCTCCAGACCCTTTCTGAACTCGTCAGGCATATTCTGTCCTGCGTCAAGAGCAAGCGCAAAATTGTCTACAACAGGCAGGAATGCTTCTACGGCTGTAGCCGTTGCGTTGTCGTAGGTGGCAAGCTTTTCTTTCTCTGTGCGCTTGCGGAAATTGTCGTATTCGGCAGCCATTCTCAGGAACTGATCCTTTTGTGTTTCATATTCCTGTTTAAGAGCCTCAAAATCCTCAGCAGGCACCATGTCTGCTATAGTAGCTTCGGCTATTGTCTCTTCAGGTGTTTCTTCCGGTTCTTCGACCACGGATGTTTTTTCGGTGTATTCGCCGTTGTTATCGGCGTGTTTCTTCTTTCCCATCGTGATCTCTCCTTTCGCTATGTTTTCTCAAATTAATATGTCGTACAGCCTTAAGGCTGGGCTAACATCGTTATCAGCTATCCAGCAGTTCCGAAAGGGATTCGCCGACCACGTCCGCAACCCCCATAAGAGTTGAGATTATTCGCGGATAGTTCATTCTCAGCGGCCCTATCAGTGCAAGTGAGCCTGTACACTGCGGCGCAGCGGTGTAGTTGGCCGCGATCACGCTCAGGTTTTTCAGCGCCGGATGACTCAGCTCGCTGCCGATCAGCGCTCCTGACCTTGATTCTGCTGCGGATATGAGCTTGTTAAGCTCTCTCGTCTGTCCTAAAAGCTCCATTACCTTTTTTCCGTCTGCCGGACTAAGCTCAGGCATCGAGAACAGGTTTTCCTGCCCCTTAATGGCTGTTCCGTCGGCGGAGGCTTCTTTTGCCGCTTCGCTTACTGCAAGCAGCACGCTTGGCATTATCATGGACATATCACCGAAAGATATTGCCGTTGACTGGATGAATGCCGGTGTAACTGCGGTAACGGGCAGCCCCGTGAGCCTTTCGTTAATGGCCTTGTCGAACATTTCCAGCAGTGAGGGTGTGATGGAATACTCACACCTGAAGAGCTTCGGCTTTACCGAGCCCAGAGAGGTTATCAGCACCGCCATTGCGGTGTAGTTGCCGGTGTGTACGAACCTGATGTGCCGGATAAGCGCGTTTTCTCCCGGGGGAGAGGTTGCCGCCGCTGCACATCCCGTTATCCGCGAGAGAATGTCGGCCGCTGTTTCAAGCAGCTTTTCCGGAGTGTCGGCGCTCATGTCAAGCTTATCCTTAATGGCTGTCAGCTCTCTTTTGCCGAGAGGCTGAGGCTTCATAAGGTCGTCGATATACACGCGGTAGCCAAGCTCTGTGGGTACTCTGCCCGAGGACGTGTGGGGCTGTTCAAGAAGTCCCAGTCCGGCAAGCTCTGCCATATCATTGCGAACGGTTGCTGACGAAACATTAAAATCAAGCACGTCACAAATAGCCTTTGACCCGATAGGGTCGCCTGATTTGATATATGCCTCAACAACCGCCTCAAGAATTTTCATTTTTCTTTCAGTCGGTTCCATATCAGCCACCTCTTTGTTAGCACTCTTATGTGTTGAGTGCTAAACTAATAATAATTTACCATTATATTATCCGATTGTCAATACCTTTATACCGTGTTTTTGAAAAAATTTGAGCAATAATAATTATATTTTTGTTCACTCAGTCGGAAAAGTCCGCTTTATTACCGAATCTTGCCCATATAAACAAAAAAACGTCATTTAGCAGTCGTGTGTGCCGTCTGCGGATGAGCATAAAAATCAGGCATGATAAACAGTAAAAGAACCGTTTATCATGCCTGAGAAATCGTGGGGTGCGTGACCGCACACGGCCTGTTCGCGCCGGCGAGCCGCCGGTCCCCTGTTCGCG